>CAZCRJ010000552.1:0-2495 GCA_964501015.1 uncultured Roseivirgaceae bacterium
AAACCGATATCCAATATTTCCGGCAGGTAGGATTACCCAATCTTCAACACCATATGATAGGTACTTCAAATAGGTAGCTCCAATTCCAAATTCCAGGTGTTTACTTCCTTTGCCAGAAATCGATGTATACGTGGCAACAATTGCAGCACCGTGATCTTCCCAAAAAGCGAAGGCACCACCACCAAATCTTATTCCACTGTTTTTAAAAAATTTATCAGGTCGCTCAACCAGCATAATTTCATAGTTAGCTACTGCGCTTAAATAAATGGGTAATATCCCAACTGATAAATAAAGCGAGGATTTATTATTTCTAGGCTTTATAGAATCGTATTCATTTTGCTGACCAAAGCAAAGGGTAGATAATAGAAGAAAGATAATTAGAAATATGGTATTCATGATTGAAATATTATTAAGGTGGTAGCAAATGTTTAATAGGAGTAATTCAAATGGTTAATACTATTAAAGTCGATGATAACGATTACGCGATCGTACACTATTAAAGTTATAAAGCTGATAGTGTTTCGGTCGAATTTGTGTTTACGTATCAAAGCATTAGGCATGATTAATTCTTGTCAATTGTTTTTTTATTGTTTAAAATTATGCCCCTACTTTTCAATTGAAATACCAAATATTAGGTAAATTCAAACTCACAATTAATGTGTGATTTAACAACAAAGTGGTATCGAGGAAGTCTGTATAGGTTATCCAACACCGATGTGCTTACCGCAGCTTCAATTTCGTAAACTATACTTTAAGCTTAAAATGATAAAGTTCAGCATACTCCTATTCGCAAGTATAATGCTCTGTGCTTATGGAAGTAATGCACAACAGTCTCCATCTTCCGGCAACCCGGTGTTTCCCGGGTGGTATGCCGATCCGGAAGGGGTGATCTTTACTAACCAGTATTGGATTTACCCCACGTTTTCCGCACCGTATAATCAACAGGTTTTTTTCGATGCCTTTTCCTCACCAGACCTGGTAACCTGGACCAAGTATGAGCGCATTCTGGATACCGCGGCCATCACCTGGGCAAAGCGTGCCATGTGGGCGCCATCGATTATTGAAAAGGACAACCGTTACTTTTTGTTTTTCGGTGCCAACGACATACAAAGTGATACTGAACCTGGTGGCATTGGTGTGGCCGTTGCCGATCGCCCTGAAGGACCGTTTCGCGATTATCTTGGGAAACCGCTAATCGACAAGTTTTATAATGGGGCACAACCAATCGACCAGTTTGTATTCAGAGATGGAGATCGATATTACCTCATCTATGGCGGATGGAAGCATTGTAACATCGCACAGTTGAATGAAGACTTTACAGGGTTTATTCCCTTTGCGGATGGTACTATTTTTAAAGAGATAACACCCGCCAATTATGTAGAAGGTCCGTTTATGTTTAAGCACAACAACCGGTATTATTTCATGTGGTCGGAGGGGGGATGGACCGGCCCAGACTATAGTGTAGCCTATGCCGTATCGGATTCACCCCTGGGGCCATTCCACCGGGTGGGAAAAATCCTGGAACAAAATCCGACTATAGCCACGGGTGCGGGACATCACTCCGTACTTCATCCGCCCAACAGCGATCGCTGGTACATCGTATACCATCGCAGACCCATTGGCCAAACCGATCGAAATGCTCGGGAAGTATGCATTGATAAACTGGAGTTTGATGACAAGGGAATGATTAAGCCCGTAATAATTACGAAAGAGGGCGTATTACCTTACAGACTTGAAAAGTAAGTGCTACAGGCTTATGATTGATCTTTTGATCTTTTCCCATTATAAGGCAGAATTTTTCCCTCACATCGTTGATGGGTAGTAATGCAGAAAATTACAGCAACTATTCCTTGCTCCCTCAAAGGTTTTGATCCTTTAATTGGTATTAGTTTCCCGTACTCAACACAAGTATGCTGACTTTTCCTTCTGAACCCATGAAACTATTCTGATGATAAAATCCTTGTTTTTGACCAGAAATCGCTCTTCAAAATAATTTATTGAAAAACATTCTTTATTTATTGATAAACAATAAACAATTATTGATATTTGCTCGTTCAATAAGCAAAATCAATAACGAAAATGAAAACCCAAACAAAATCCCGAACCGAACAAATTCTCATGGTCATGCACATCCTCGCATGGATAGCCTTCATTGGCTTGTGTATTAAAACTGGCGCCATCCTCATCTCCTATGGTGTAAGCCTTGTATACCCTGCGGCAGCCAAAAACTTATTTAACAAGCTGAACCTGGATAACCTGCGCAACTTTTCCTTTTTTTATTACTCGCTGACAGTAACACTATTGGTCGTCTATGTGGGGTTGAAAGCAAAGTTGATTTACCTCGTCATTAGAAGTTTGTCGAAAGTAAACCTGGCGAATCCGTTTACCTATGACATGACCCGGCTACTGGAAAAGATCAGCTATGTGTTGGCCGGAATCTGGGCTGTAGCGCTAATGAGCAATGCTTACACCTCCTGGTTAATGAAACGAGCAGG
>CAZCRJ010000553.1:0-2447 GCA_964501015.1 uncultured Roseivirgaceae bacterium
TATTCATTGAACACTTAAAAGATTGAATCCTATGGAAAACTTAATGGATATACCGAAAACATTGACCAAGAAAGATTTTGAAAGCGACCAGATGGTGCGGTGGTGCCCGGGCTGTGGCGACTACTCCATCCTGGCTGCCATGACAAGCGCATTACCCCAGTTGGGCATACCACGCGAAAATTTTGTTTTCGTATCGGGTATTGGGTGTGCCGCCCGTTTTCCATACTATATGAATACGTATGGTTTTCATACCATTCACGGCCGGGGCCCGGCCGTTGCCACTGGCGTAAAGCTTGCCAACCCCAACCTTAGTGTTTGGGAAATACAAGGTGATGGCGATGCGTTGGCCATTGGTGGCAATCACTTCATTCATGCCCTGCGCAGAAATATCAACATCAACATCATTTTATTCAACAATGAAATTTACGGACTAACCAAGGGCCAATATTCGCCCACTTCGCCAACAGGATTGGTAACCAAGTCTACTCCGTATGGATCGATTGAACGTCCTTTCCATGCAGCCGAACTGGTAATTGGTGCACAAGGAACATTCTACGCACGCACCATCGATACCAACCCTAAACTAATGACGGAAATCTTTGTTCATGCAGCAAAACATGCCGGTACTTCATTGGTAGAAGTATTACAAAACTGCGTGATCTTTAATGATAATGCCCATGGTGCCATTACCGATAAACCAAACCGGGATGATTTCCAACTGCATATCAAGCATGGAGAACCCATGCTTTTCGGAAAAGACAAAACAAAAGGACTTCGCCTGAACGGATTAAAACTAGAAGTAGTAACACTGGGTGAAAATGGTATAACCGAAAACGATATTCTCGTTCACGATGCCCACGAGCAAGACCCGGCACTTCATTTAATGCTGGCTCGTCTTACACCTCCTCAATTCCCGATGGTTCTGGGCGTTATCCGCGAAGTACGCGAAAAAACGTATGATGAAGCGCTGGCAGAAGAGCGTGAAAAAATTACTTCAAACGCCAAGCACTTTTCTGTTGATGATTTACTAGAAAGCGGTGAGGTGTGGGAGATAAAATAACCCGATAACAATCAACATAAATCAACATGAGTAGCGAAGCATTAATCATATTTTTTATTGGAGGTGTTGTAATGGTTGGTGTAGGTATTTTAGTGACCAACTTGCTGGCCCCTACTTCAGTCAATGCACAGAAAAAGGAAGCGTATGAATGCGGCATCCCAACTGAAGGTCCGTCATGGGTACAATTCCGTGTTGGCTATTACCTTTTCGCCATCCTGTTTTTAATTTTCGATGTAGAAACAGTTTTTATTTTTCCATGGGCCGTGGTAATGAAAAAAGTTGGGTTAGCGGCTTTCATCGAAATACTTATATTCTTCACGGTACTGGGATTAGGGTTACTCTACGCCTGGAAAAAGAAAGCATTCAAATGGGAATAAATCAAAATACGATCAATCCACAGCAGCATCAGGAAATTCTAAATGATTTTCCGGGAGAAATTGTGCGCGGTCCGGGAAGCAACATTGTCATTACTTCCCTGGACAGTGTGGTGAACTGGGCACGCTCGAATTCTTTGTGGCCATTGGTGTTTGGTACCAGTTGTTGCGCCATTGAGATGATGGCCACCGGTGCAAGTCGGCATGACTGGTCGCGGTTCGGAACGGAAGTAGCCCGTGCAACACCACGCCAGGCCGACCTTATTGTAATTGCCGGAACCATTGTAAACAAAATGGCTCCTGTACTTAAGCGTTTGTACGATCAGATGGCCGATCCAAAATATGTGATAGCCATGGGCGCCTGTGCAACATCGGGTGGACCATTCTATTATAATACCTACTCCGTAGTAAAAGGAGCAGACCATATTATACCTGTGGATGTATATGTTCCGGGTTGCCCTCCTCGCCCGGAGGCATTGCTTTATGGGATATTACAATTACAGAAAAAGATCCGTGGTGAATCGATGCGTGATCCACGCGATCCGATGGAAGATTTTGAATAAAACCTGTTAGGTTGAGCTAGTCGAAACCTGAATTATAAACATACTATCATCCTTCGACATGCTCCGGATGATGCATTAAAATTATGGACAACGAAGCGCTTAAAGAATTTATCCAACAACAGGCTCCTGATGCTGAAGTCATTCAGGGGCCGCAGTTTCTCCAGGTTACCATTCCTTCCGATATAGCGTTTCGCTTCCTCTCCGAACTCAAAAACAATCCACAAACTTCTTTCGATTACCTGTTCTGCCTTACCGGGGTAGACTGGCCCCAGCACATGGAGGCTGTGTATCACCTGGAGTCCACGGTGCACCGTCATGTTGTAGTGGTTAAAGCAAAAATCAACACGCGCGAAAATCCGGAAATTGAAACCGTATGCCCCCTCTGGCAAACAGCTGAATTTCATGAGCGAGAAGCATTTGACTTGTATGGCATTGTTTTTAAAAACCATC
>CAZCRJ010000554.1:0-2443 GCA_964501015.1 uncultured Roseivirgaceae bacterium
TGTCATCAACATTCCATGAAGGTTCAATCACCACTTCCTCCCTTCTGAGTTTTCATAATGCAACTTTACGGAGAAATTACCTATCTGGAAATATGGGGTTTACCGGATGGATACAGTTGTAAGAACCTGAACTGTAACCTTTTTCGATTTGGTACCTTTCATCAGGTACGGTAAAAAACTTTTTTAGAGGGTACCTTAGTGTAAATTTTTTCAAAAATCACTGATGACATTTTTAGATTCCAACGATATAGTATTATAAGCAAAAATGCTATTAGGTATGAAATCCCCATTATTACCCATTTAGCGCATACAACTTGTCCCGAATAAAACGGAAAGAATGGTTATTTGGAGAGCCAGCTGTGAATTTATGCAACAAAGGGATTTTGGAGGCTAGAACTGATGGAATTATTCAAACTTAATAAAATTATAAACAGATGAAATTACTAAAACTGCTATTAATCCTGTTGATTGTGACTGTATGGTCATGTATTACCGATGATAAAACCAACCAAGGTACCGTAACATTGGATGCCAGTGGACTAAGTGACGACAAGTTGCCCATTAACAAAGAGGCCATTTTTACTGCAACCGTTACAGATTACACCGGTAATGTCGCTGATCTTACCTACCAATGGAAATTGGATGCAGAAAAAGGAGAACTATTTGACGGAACCAACACGCTACCCAATCCTTCCATTGCTGGAGGCACCATGCGCTTTATAGGTAGAGAGAATGGTGATGAGCGCCTACGTGTGGATGTACTTGATAAAAACAACGCTGTTATAGGGTCGGCATCGGTTGATTTCACAATTATACCTTCAATTGATCCGCCTGTAAACCTGGGTTGTTTTGACCAACCCAAGATTATCTATCAGCGTGGAAATTCATCTAAATACGTTTGCAACTTTGACGGTTCCGATCCGGAGTATTTGGGTGTGGGTGGTGTCGCTGTAGCGATATCGCCAAATGGGCAATGGATTGCCTATACCCGATATGATAATGCCTTGAGGGGCGATTATCTCTATTTAAGAAATTGCTTTACCGCTGAAACGATTATGATTCCCGGAGGAACCGGTCAAGATTTCACACCGGAATTTTCAAACGATAGCAAGATAATTTATTTTTTGCGTGCCGAGCCGTCGTACCCAATGAATAACCAGTCTCATCAGCCAACAAACATTGCGTCGTACAACATCGAAACCCGAGAATATGATTTTCTTACCTCGCTACATCAATCTGACGAGAGTGTACGGTCTTTTACAGTTTCTAAGGTGTCAAACGAAATTGCAATTGTATGGGGAAAATGGCGACCAACTCAAGGCGATCAGTTAATGCTATCTATTCTCAATCCACTTTCCGGATTAATTACGGACGTATTGAGATTTAGTGTTGCCATTCCAAATTCCGGAATTGATTGGTCTCCCAATGGCGAAGATATAATTTTTTCGGGTGGATCTGTAGCGTTAGCTGGAAGGGGTATTTTTCGGGTGAATCTTGTAGACGGCGTTGGGGAAAAGTTGATATTCAGTGATCCTTCGCCACAATCATTACCGCCGTTTTTTCCACATTATTATGCTGGTGGTACTCGCATTGCCTGGTCAGGTCAGGAGAATGGGCAGAATAACTCCAACATTTGGACTATTGATGCAAATGGTAATGACCTGCAACAATTGACCAGCGATAGCGCAAATGAAACTGTAAAAGGTGTATTGGGTAATTAGTTATTGATGCTTGAAATAGCCATAGGGCCTGGTATAGCTTGTGGGAATTTTGCTTTTAGCGTGTTATGGTTTAAAGAAGCTATAAAAGTGGCATCTCCAAATTTTCAAAACAATGCCTTAGAGCGCTTATCTTGACGTACTTCCATTCAGGAGCATTAAGTCAACTCCGCAAGAGTTAAAAGGTGGTTTGATCTTCAATTCCGTTCTTGATTCGCAGTTTTACAAAAGCACCTCTTTCACCAATCAGCTTATTCCACATATCGTGGGTAGGGGTTGACCGGTACTACCATGTACAGGCCCTTATAAGGAAAGAAGCCGATTTCCGACACGTAGCCGGGCATGACACCACCATGGGCTAAGTAGGTATGGTTAAGGTGTTTGCTTTTTCCCCACCCGTAGCCTTAGTGGCCACCACTGGATGTTTGTGCGCCCAATTGGTCCATTCAGCCGTATCAATGGTACCCTGCTGTGGCCGGTAACTATTGGCACCATTATCAGTTATTACGTTTTACATGATTTCACTGTGGCTGATTCCATCCTTTCTGATCCGGCAGGGCAGCCTGTTGGTCGAGTTTACGTGAGACATTTTCAAATTCCGGCAAGGCAATGATAGCTCTTTCCAGAGTGGTTGGACTTGTTCGGTTTTATCTGTTCATTATTTGATTAAATTGGTCAGATAGAGCTCGCCACCAAATTTATCGGATGGATAATCTACACCCAGC
>CAZCRJ010000555.1:0-2428 GCA_964501015.1 uncultured Roseivirgaceae bacterium
CTGAGAAACTTGGTGTACCGGTACTCAGTGTGTGTGATAACTAATTTATTCACTTTTAACTAAGCAATTATGTTACTACGAAATGAAATTCCGCTGAAGTACATTCTCGGAAAAATAAAGGTTGAGTTTTTCGCAGTGTCGATTTACGCCATTGCAATAGGACTGGTGCATAATTACCTGAACATAAATAGCATAACCGTTCCCATTACGGTACCGGCTATCGTAGGTACGATTATCTCACTGCTGCTTGCGTTCCGGTCAAACCAGTCCTACGACCGGTGGTGGGAAGCGCGTATCATCTGGGGTTCCATTGTAAATGACTCCAGATCGCTCATTCGTCAGGTGTTAACTTTTTATAAAGATGAAGGATACAATACTGACGGGGTTAAATTCAAAGAGAATTTTACGAACCGGCAAATGGCGTGGTGTTACAGTCTTGGCAACTTTCTGAGAAATCAGGATGCCCTTGCTCCTGCAAAACGATTTCTTAATGCTGAAGAATTCCGCTTTGTTTCCCGTCATAACCACATTCCCAATGCGTTGCTTATGCTGCACGGCCGGGATATTCGTAAAGCATTGGATGAAGATAAACTTAACCGCTACCAGCAGATTGAATTGGATAAAACCATAAGCAGGCTCTGTGATGCGATGGGAAAATGTGAACGTATAAAAAACACCATCTTCCCGACAACGTATAGCATCTACATTCACTTTATGCTTTACCTGTTTGTAATGTTGTTACCCTTTGGCCTGACCGAATATTTCGGCTTCATTCAGGTGCCGTTGGTAATTACCATCGCGTCAGCGTTTTTTCTGATTGAGAAAATGGCGATACACTTACAGGATCCATTTGAGAATAAGCCAACCGATACACCGGTAACTACTATTGCCCGGGGCATAGAGTTAAACCTGAGTCATATGCTGCGTGAGCACCGCTATGATATGGACGTTGAACTTGCAGATATCAAACTTGAACTGCCTAAAATGCAGGGCTCATTCTATGTAATGTAAAAAATACTGTAACAAATCAGTTCATAAAATCGCCTGTTCTTTTTGATCAGGCGATTTTGTCTTGGGCATACATCAATTACGATTTCGTTAAAAATTTATTTCACAACAAACCACATTTATCTGGTAAAATTATCGGATTACCCAGAAGGTACAGGAATTATTAGGCGCTTTAATCAGGATTTTGCTTACGGGAGTTCGGAAATACTTTCCAGGCAGTAAAACTTTTCCCTTTTTCACAGCCACTTCATTTACCTGCTTATAGTCATCCTCTCTTCCTTCTTTAGTATTATTTGTAGACGTCCAGAAGATTTTAGCTTTTCCTGCTTCTTCCAGGACATCCCATTTAAGGTGCATTTTTTTATTCACCATTTCAGCTCGCATATTGGCTACTGAAACTTTCCCAATAAAAGGCACTCCATCCAATTCCCATTCAATTTTCTCTGGCATACGGATATTCATATGCCTTAAAATTGATGGCATAATATCTACCGCAGCCGTACCGTTGCCGAACCGCTTATTTAAATCCTTGTAGTTGGTACTGATCCAAACCGCGCGTTCGCGTTCGCTTTGACCGCCATGGTGTTTACCGGTGTGTACGTCACGCCCATGGTCGGTAGTAATCACAACCATCCATTGTTCGGAGGTTTTTTGCATGCGCTGTTGAACGGCTTGCCAGATTCTTCCCACTTGGGCATCGGCAAGACGTATCGCCTCTTCGTAGGGTTCACTGTCTCCATACCGATGTCCCACATCATCGGTATATTCCAGGTAGACCCACGACAGATCAGGACCTTGGTCTGCGATGTAGCGTGCCGCTTCGTTGGAAACATGCTCATCAATATCAAAGATGTAACGCTTCGCTTCATCGTGGGGAAATTGTTTTTCATCCAGTTCAAAACCATCAAAGGCATAATTGATTTTTAAATTCCCAGCTTCCGGCAATCTGTCACCGATTAGTTTCGTGCGGTTATCCAACCAAGTAGAGAAAATGGCAGTCGCTAATTCAGGATTAGCGTGCTTAATAATTCTGAAAATATTCCAGTAATGATAATTGGGCTCGCGAATATCGTTGCCCCATACATTATGCTTATTCGACCAGGTTCCCGTTAATACATGATTATATCCCACCGCGGAGACTGTTGGTGATTCACTGTAGCTTCCCTTCACGCCACCGGTGAAGGCGCGGGTGTATCCTCCCTCAGATGAGATTTGATCTATGAATGGAGTTTCTGCATTTTCCAGAGCATCGGCAGAAATACCATCCAGAATAATGAAGATAGCCTTCTGTTGGGCAGAAGTTGATACTGAACCAGCTAGTAAAAGAAGTGAAAATAGACACCGAATTGCTTTCATGAAAACGTAATCAGGTGGAGTTTACAGGTGCAATGTCATTACGAAAACCAACGCACTACATTAT
>CAZCRJ010000556.1:0-2413 GCA_964501015.1 uncultured Roseivirgaceae bacterium
ATCCGGAAGACGAAGGCAAGTTTTGGTCTAGGATCAAACAGGAATTACTTGACCTTACCAGCAAACCTATTGACGAGAATGAAACAGAGATAAAAAAAGAGGAGGAATTACTCAGTGAAATTATACATCGGTATGCCACTGAAATAGCTGGCAATTTTAAACCCAGCTCGTACCGGTTCGCCCGGGAAATGATAACGTTTTGGTTTAGCCGCCTTTTAAATGCTTCACGCGTGAAAAAGTTTGGCGGTTTTTTCAGAAACCACTATACCCTTCGCGATAAAATTCAAATTGTTGGTAAAGTAAAGCAACTGCGCCACCTGGCTAAAAAAGGAACCATTGTAATGGTGCCTACGCACTTTAGTAATCTTGATTCAATATTAATCGGATGGGTAATTCATGCCCTCGGCCTGCCGGCCTTTATTTATGGTGCAGGCCTCAACCTGTTTAATATAAAAATCTTCGCCTACTTCATGAACAGCCTCGGGGCGTACAAGGTAGACAGGCGGAAAAAAAATCTCCCCTATTTGGAAACATTGAAAATGTACTCCAGCATTGCCATTCAGCGAGGTGCACATAGCTTGTTTTTTCCAGGGGGTACACGATCCCGTTCGGGAATGATTGAAAAAACCCTGAAATTAGGATTGCTCTCCACTACCATAGAAGCTCAACGCAATATTTATCTGAATACTACCACCGGTAGTGAACCCCAGAAAATCTTTGTAGTGCCTGTAACCCTTAATTACCATTTTGTGTTAGAGGCTCCGGAATTAGTTGATGATTACCTGTCCGCTAAAGGGCAGGATCGGTATCTGCCGGAACAAGACCCACATGGAAGTCTAGGATTACTGAAATTTCTTTTCAAATTCTTTACTAAAGGGTCCAATATATCCGTCTCCATCGGACGCAGTATGGATGTGCTCGGAAATTATGTTGACGAAGAAGGCAACAGTTTGGATTCGCATAACCGGATTATCAATACACGTGATTATTTCTTATCGGGTGGACAAATTACTGTTGACAGTCAGCGGGAGAATGAATACACCCGTATGCTCAGCCTTCGCATCGTTTCGGAGTATCATCGCATTAACCGCATTTTCGCCAGCCACCTTGTAGCCTTTGTTGCGTTCGAACTATGGCAAAAGAAACATCCCAAACTTGACCTTTTCGGGTTGCTTCGCTTACCAGAGGAGGAACTTGTTCTGGACTATGCTGAGTTCAGGAAAACCTGTAAGCGTGTTCGGAAAAAAATATATGAACTGAAAAGAAAAGATATTGCCAATCATGCTACCCACCTCAAGGGACAGATTGATCTGGTTATCAAACATGGTCTTGAAAATGTTGGCATCTTCCACCTTAAGCGCCCGTTACTGATGAATAAGGAAGGAAATATTATTACACAGGATCTGAATCTACTCTATTATTACCATAACCGCATGGCTGGCTATGACCTCGAAAAAAGTATATGAGGCAGGGCCTGTAGGCGTAATCGGTGCTGGTAATTTTGGCAGTGCTATCGCTAATTTATTGGCGCCACATAGACCTGTGTTGTTGTATGCACGTGATGAAACTGTAGTTTCCCGAATTCTGGAAAAGCGTGAAAACCGGGGGCATAAAATGCACAAAAACATATCCCCCACCACCAGCCTTAAAGAACTGGCCGAATCGTGCGATGTTATTTTCCCCATCATACCTTCTTTGCACTTCCGGTCTATGATGGTTAATCTCTCGCCCTACCTTCACCCGTATCATATTCTGATTCATGGAACAAAAGGACTGGACCTCACTTTACCACCGAATCATACCATTGAGACTGTGAAGAAACTTGACCGCACTCAGGTGAAGACCATGAGTGAAGTTATCCGGGAAGAAAGTGTGGTGGTGCGCGTGGGATGTTTAGCTGGTCCCAATCTTTCACGTGAGCTTGCGGAAGGTCAGCCGGCCGCCACCGTAATCGCGAGCCCGTTTAATGAAGTCATCAGCATAGGTAAGAGAATGTTGAGAAACCAGCACTTCCAGGTGTATGGAAACAATGAATTAACAGGCGTGGAATTAGCCGGAGTTTTAAAAAACATTATTGCTATCGCATCCGGGGCGCTAAGTGGAATGGGCTATGGAGAAAATGCACGCGGCTTGCTGATCAGCCGTGGTGTGGTGGAAATGATTCACGTTGGCAAAGCATTGGGTGGCAATGTTAAAGCGTTTTTAGGAGTAGCCGGCATAGGCGACTTAGTTACTACCAGCAACAGCCGGTTAAGTAGAAATTTCCAGGTGGGATATAAACTCGCTCAGGGCAAAAGTTTAGACGAAATTCTGCTGGGTATGGATGAAGTAGCCGAAGGTGTTAATGCAGTGCGCATTATTAAAAAATGTGCCGATCATTATAGACTAAGAGCACCAATTACAAATACGTTGT
>CAZCRJ010000557.1:0-2413 GCA_964501015.1 uncultured Roseivirgaceae bacterium
GCTCCAACCAACTCAAACTCTTCAATATCATCGGCTGCGGTTGTTTGAATAATTTGCTCATAGCGCTCCTGGAAATCCTTCCGGTTTTCCTCAAGTGTACTCAAAATAGAGGTGCTTGAAACGGTTACTTTTATCTGGGAAACAAGATCATCCAAAGCGCTTTTTTTAGCGGCCTGGATATAGTTATTTGTTCCATCCTTAAAACTTTGTCCTACGCCTGTATAATACCGTGGCTCATTCAACTGACCGGAAAGCCATGCCGGTCGGGGGTCTGCTGGCTGAACCTTCGGGCTGCAGGAAAAAAGAACAAAGGCTACATATGTAAAAATACGGTTCACGAAATTATTTACCTTTTTATTGCGTTACCCATATGCTACAAGCGTGCCAAATTTTGGGGTTTTAACAAAACTAAACCAAAAACGCTATTATCTTGATGCAGGATACTTTAAATTTAGAGTGAAATTAAACAGTGCGGTATGAGAAAGTTGTTTGTTGTAATTATGGGATTGATAATTCTGGGGTGCCAGGAACGTGAAAACACAATAGATGAGTTTACAGGAAATGAACTAGTATACTCCCTTCAATCCGGTTCGGTTTATGCGATCAGCGGAACCATAATGTTTAAGGAAAGAAAAGACGGATCGTCTCAGGTTTATGTTAATCTTTCCGGTACGGAGGGTAATATCGAACTTCCTGTTCATCTTCATTTGGGCGATATCAGCGAGGCCGATGCCGATGTTGCTGCATTATTGAATCCCGTTTATGGAAGCACTGGAAAAAGTGAAACACACTTGAAAAAACTGGCCAATGAGCTACCCATTTCCTTTGCCGAGATCAAAGCATTGAATGCAAGTATTAAAATTCACCTTTCCGAAACAGGCCCGGGTCGGGATATTATTCTTGCGGCTGGCAACATCGGTGCAGCTTATGATAATGCTTCAAGCGGCAGATTTGGAATTGGTGTTTGTAAAAGTGAGTAATTGATTATCTGGCTAATAAAAAAGCCCTGGAATTCAGGGCTTTTATTTTACTCTCCTCCTCCTACCTGCCATTCGTAGGAACTGATTGTGGATGAATAGTATTCTCGGTTTAACCTTGCTATGTTGGTTACGCTTATACCCTTTGGGCATTCCGCCTCACAGGCTTTCGTGTTGGTGCATGAACCGAAGCCCTCAGCATCCATTTGTGCCACCATTTTGGCCACACGCTCTTTACGTTCGGGTTTACCCTGTGGCAATAACGCAAATTGAGAAACCTTCGCACTTACAAACAACATAGCGGATGCATTTTTACATGCCGCTACACAGGCGCCACAACCAATACATGATGCTGCATCAAAGGCTTCATCGGCTATCCTTTTAGGAATGGGAATTTCATTCGCATCAGGTACCCCTCCGGTATTCACGGAAACATAGCCTCCTGCCTGCTGAATTCTGTCAAATGCAGTTCGGTCAACCACCAGATCTTTTATTACAGGGAATGCTTTGGCACGCCACGGTTCAATCGTAATGGTCTCTCCATCCTTAAAACTACGCATGTGCAACTGGCAAGCCGTGGTTTGTAGGGGGCCATGTGGGTGACCATTGATATACAGACTGCACATTCCACAAATACCTTCCCGACAATCGTGATCAAAGTGTATGGGTTCTTCACCCTTTTTTATCAACGATGTATTTAATACATCCAGCATTTCTAAAAAGGACATATCCGGAGATACATGATCATGCTGATATGTTTTGAATCCCCCCTTAACAGAAGGACCTTTTTGACGCCATATTTTTAGTGTAACCTTCATACTTATTTATAACTACGTTGTGTCAGTTTAACATTCTCAAATATCAGTTCTTCTTTATGCAACACTTCTGGTTGGTTGTCTCCTTTATATTCCCAAGCCGAAACGAATGAGAATTCATCATCTTTACGCTTGGCTTCACCATCATCTGTAGCAGATTCCTCGCGGAAGTGACCACCACAAGATTCGGTACGACTAAGGGCATCGTCAACCATAAGTTCACC
The DNA here is from genome assembly GCA_964501015.1 of uncultured Roseivirgaceae bacterium. Classification (GTDB taxonomy): domain Bacteria; phylum Bacteroidota; class Bacteroidia; order Cytophagales; family Cyclobacteriaceae; genus UBA2336. The sequence goes on from CAZCRJ010000557.1 coordinate 2,017, forward strand.
CAGTTCAATGAAATCAGCAACACGATTAGCCTTTTCAAGCTCCATGTTAAGCTCATTACCAGCTCCCGTTATATTTACATTAGACCAAAACTCTGCGCGTATTTCCTGTATCTTCTTTTTAGCGGTAAGCAATCCTTGTTCAATGCGCGACATCCCACAATAATCCCACATGGTAAGGCCAAGTTCACGGTGAAATTCGTCAACGGTTTTCTTACCCTTAATACTGAGCAATTTGTTTATTCGATCAGTAGTTTGTTGTAGTGCTTCTTTGAATTCAGGACGGTCTATGCTTACCTTTTCATAGGATGTTCCGGCAAGGTAATCGCCAATGGTATATGGAATTACAAAATATCCATCAGCCAGACCTTGCATCAAAGCGCTTGCCCCCAATCGGTTG
>CAZCRJ010000558.1:0-2411 GCA_964501015.1 uncultured Roseivirgaceae bacterium
CATCATGCCCTTTGGATCAATCCCAAAAACGGTAAGCATATGTTGTTAGGAAATGATGGTGGCTTGTACGCCAGCTATGATGAGGGTGCCTATTGGCAACATATTAACAACATGCCTGTTGGTCAATTCTATACCGTCAATGTCGATATGGAAACTCCGTACAACGTCTATGGAGGTTTACAGGATAATGGCGTATTAAAAGGTTCTTCGAAATCCTTACCAAATGTAAGCCGGCATTGGGAAGTAATTGGCGGTGGAGATGGTATGTATGTAGCACCTGATCCGCGAAACAGTAAACTGGTGTACTGGGGTTTTCAATTTGGAAATTATTTTCGGGTTGAACCGGGTAAACCATCAGCTCGCATTACTCCTAGAAATGATATTGGTGAGCCAGCCTACCGATGGAACTGGCGTACTCCGTTAATTCTGAGCAAGCACAACCCGGACATCGTATACATGGCAGCTCAGAAAGTTTTTCGAAGTATGAATAAAGGAGAAACCTGGGAGACCATCAGCGATGATCTGTCAAAAAATAAAAAGCAGGGCGATGTTCCATTCTCAACAATTAGTTCATTAGCGGAGTCACCGTTGAAATTTGGCGTGTTGTATGCAGGTACCGATGACGGAAATGTTTGGATAACAAAAAGTGGTGGAGGTAGCTGGGAGAATATTTCTGCGGGTCTGCCCCAGAATAAGTGGGTGAGCAGTGTATCACCTTCACCACACGATGAGGCTACCGTTTTTGTTTCATTGAACGGCTACCGCGAGGATGATTTTAAAACCTATTTGTTTGTAAGCCATGATTATGGAAAAACCTGGAAAAGTGTGAAAGGAAATCTTCCTGAATCAGTAGCCAATGTGATTATTCAAGATCCTGTAAATGCGAGCTTGTTATACTGCGGATTAGATAATGGTACCTACGTTAGTCTGGATTGGGGAACTACCTGGCATTTCTTCACTAACATGTTGAATGTTGCATCGTATGATATGCTGGTGCACCCCCGTGAAAACGAACTGGTGGTGGGCACACACGGAAGAAGTGTTTTTGTTGCCAATGTTAAACCGCTTCAGACATTGAAAGATGTGGGCAAATCAATCATGGCATTTACTCCTGAAAGTGTCCGGCATTCCGAACGCTGGGGGCAGAAGCAGTATCCCTGGGCAGAAGCCAATGAGCCAAAAGTAGGCGTGCTGTATTATGTGGGCAAGGCTGTACAGGAAGTTGCCGTTGAAGTGTACGATGAAAAGAAAGGCCTTTTAAGAAAAACCAGCACTTCCGGAAAAACCGGATTCAATACGTTTACCTGGGATATGAAAATCAGTGAACCTGTTCAACCTGCCGCACAAAAAGGAAAATCAAAGGCATCGGTTACCAGTGAACCAGCGCTGAAATATGCTGGTAAAGGCAAGTATACCGTAAAGTTTGTGAATGGTGGCGATACGAGTGAGGTGGTAGTTGAGATACGGTAAGAATCTACACAATCAGAACCTCACGGCAAGTGAACTTACTAGGAAGAAATTATCCGTCACAAGGTGGTTCTCCCTGATAAACATCGGTTGTGGTGATTTTAGCCAACGCCCTTCCAACCGCAAGGCTATAGTTTCACCAGGAGAGTAGTCAAACGTTAATGAGTAGCCATGTGATCGAAAGCGTTCACCGGATTCAACGGGTATGATAATATTATTTTTATCGCTATAATATTCAGCACGCGCTGCGTAGGAGAATTGACTGGTTAACTGATGCCTCAGAATTAGACTATAGGCATACCAAAGAAAGTATGAACTGCTGTTTTTAAATTGTTGCTCTGAACCAATATCAAAACCTGCGATTAATCCGATTTTTTCTGACAGCCTGTGTTGTACGTAGAAATTATTGAAATACCGCATCCTTCGGGTTGAGTCGGGCGAGTCGGTGCCTATAAACGTGCTCCAGTTGAAAATGGCATCTTTGGTTGGGGTAAACCTGAGTTGTGTTCCAAAAGAGGGTACTGAAATTCCTTCTAACCGTTGGATACGTTGCCAGCCATTGTATAGCAGTCCGGCTATCATCCATTTATCAGTAGGTATATACGTAAGCTTTGCGCCTGAGAGATAGTATGGGGAGTTGTCTGCCAGTAAAGAACGGGTTATGGTCCAGTTTTCCATTGACACCGCACTTTCAAAACCAATGTGCGAGGCAAAAATTCCCGCGTCAATCCATAAGGTATTATGCTGGTTAAGTGACAGGCCAACGATGGCTTCAAAGATATTTTTTAGTAACTCTGGTTCTTCTACATAATTATCCTGAACATAGGTGCCAGCCTGCAAGGCTATAGCCGCGCGGTAACGTGTGTGGTCAACGCTCACGCGAACATATCCATGGTTCAGGTTAAATTCATTGTGCCTGTTGTGATGAAAGAAAAATGGTTGCC
>CAZCRJ010000559.1:0-2410 GCA_964501015.1 uncultured Roseivirgaceae bacterium
CGGTGGCTGATAGCTGGACGCCCGTAATGATGCTTTTCGTTTTGTCAAATTGCGAAACAACAAATGATTCGAATTCTTTTGTGTAGGAATCAAATTTATTAATACCCTTTTTTGTTCCAACCCATAGTACACCTCCACGATCCATATATACTGATGTAACAGAGCCATGGCTCAGATTCATCTCATCAGACCCGGTGGGAACACGCTCATCAAATTGCATAGCGGCCACATCGAAGAAAGAGATACCTGACTCAGAACCCGCAATCAGGTAGGGTCTGTCTCCAGGTACTACCAAAAGACTACCGAACAAGTTGTAGCTCTGTGGTTTATTGGGAACCCTATAATTGGTTAATGATCCATTTATCAGCGCCTTAATTCCCTCTTTAGTGGTTAGCCAGATGCCTGTGCCATTTTCTGTTGGCAAGCTTTCGATATCGTAGATGTGATTATGCAGGGCATTGTTGTTCGTTTCCTTATCGTACAAATAACTTTTAAACTCATACGGATCATTACCTTGAACTTTATTGAGGCCGTATTCCGTGCCAATCCACATTTCGTTATTGGCCGACCGATGGATGGCTGTGATAAAGTCGTGGGTAAGGGTAGGGGCGGTTTTAGTTGTTATATGCAAAAAACCAATAGTTCCTTTTTTTAGAATATTGATTCCTCTTTCCGTTCCAATCCACAGGTTGCCACTGGCATCTTCCTCTATAGCGCGTACGTTATTATTGCTCAGACTGGATGGATCGTTTTCATCATGGGCAAACTTTTCAAACATGTTGTTGTTTTTATTGTACCGGAAAAGACCACCCATGTGGGTACCGATCCACAAAAATCCTGACTGATCTTCGTAAAGTGTGAGTATCTTGTTGCTTTGTAATTTTCCGGGTTGATTCTCCGAGTGGAATACGGTAGTGGTATAACCATCGTAGCGAATCAAGCCAGACCACGTTCCTATCCAAAGGTAGCCTTCGCTGTCCTGTAGTGTGCAATTGATGGAACTTTGCGATAAACTCTGTACTTCGGGAAGTTGGTCAAACACAAGCTTTTTCTTGTGTAACTGTTCGGGTTGAGCTTTCCCTATAAGTGGGAGGAGCAACATAACCAGAAAGATTACCCATAGCAAGGCGGAATACCATTGTCTATTCGCTGCTGTATGGTTTTTCATGAAGAAAATCTATCCAATTTATTGTGTTAAAACAAATCTATTATTGAGGAATTTCCTACAACACAGAAACCTTTTGAGTAAACGTTTTGACACCGTCTGAAACCTTCACAATGTATAAACCTGGTTTTATCATTAGCTTTTCTATCGAAAAAACTATTTCATTTTTAGTAGTTTGATCTTCCGCTATTTTTCTTCCGGATATATCATAGATGGTTATCAAAGTTGGTGATAGAAATTTAGTGAACTCAACTTTAATCTGACGCTGATCATAAATAACCTGAATTTTTACATCCTCTCTTTTCAGTTCTTCTGTGGCTGATAGCACGAACAGGGGTTCATACAGATTTTCAATCTCATCGCTAAACACAGCATGTTGTGAGTTTTTAAAATTGATAAAACTTTGTTTGGCTACTGATGTACTGGCTGCATGGGGTACATAAGGGTGAGACCAACTGGAATTGATCCATGTAAGCACCCAGGCAATTTTAAGTGCCTTTCCCGATGGGTCATTTACAATTGCAGTCAATACGGTATCATTCCAGTATTTCGTGGCGGCCTCTCCATTTCCAGTATCATTTCGATAGCCGGTTTCGCTTAAAGCAGCTACTTTATTATGCGTTTGGGCATACTCAACGATGGTGCCCATATACGAGCGAAAGGGATCGGCCGTAATTTCATACATATCCAAACCCAATACATCTACGTAAGCATCGCCTGGATAATAATTAGCCAATACGGTACTGTTAACTGGGCTGTTGGGTGACCAGCAAAACAAAACGGTATTGGTTCGTTCTTTTATATAGTTAACGGTAAGTTGGTACAATGCTTTGTAATCGGCCGGAGTAAAACCGGAACAGGAAGCACCCCACCAAAACCAATTGCCATTCATTTCGTGCAAGGGTCTGAACACAATGGGAATACGCTCACCTTCTACTACAAGATCATCGTTAATGATAGCGATTACTTTATCCAGTTCAGCCAGGTACCAGTCGCGATCACCATTTAGATTTCCATTGGCAATATTTTTAGCCAGGTTGGCAGGCGAGCCAGTGCAGGTATACGATGAAGTATTGCGTGCACTGATGTGCCAATCAAATGTAATGACAAACCCTTGCTGGTAGGCCCACTTTACAGCTTCGGTGTGGTAGTCTCTTTCTGTGGCACTCTTGTCGAGATAATAATGAAAGTCTGTACCCAACACAACCGGATAAGCACCTGTTACTTCATGGCTGTCTGAATAGG
>CAZCRJ010000560.1:0-1523 GCA_964501015.1 uncultured Roseivirgaceae bacterium
CTTAATGGTCTCTATATTCATTACCCTTTTACTTCCGGCACACCGGCTCTTTCAACCCTCTTTACTATCTGGACCAATAAAGATGGAAAGCCTGATGTTATTCTGTATGAAGAAACTATACCTGTTCAGCGGAAAGCCAACAGCGCATTTTTACTGTATCCGTTTTTACAATCCGTATTGGTGAAAGATACGTTTTACATAGGTTGGCGTCAGCCCATCAGTGGACGGGTACAGATTGGACTGGATGCCAGCCAGAATACGGGTAATCATATTTTTGTAAACGTAACCGGTGCGTGGGTACAGAATACCCTTATTGAAGGAAGCCTGATGATACGGCCACGGTTTGGAAGTGGGGAAATCATTACCGCACTACCCGAACAACCAACAGGCTTATCCATTTACCCTAATCCAAATGCAGGTGAGTTTATCCTGCTCGGTGATTTTTCTGATCTTCAGATACTTTCCCTTACCGGTAAACCCATGCAGTATGGATCAGAGTCCTTTGGGGAGGAGACACATATTCAAGTGCACGATGCGCCCTCCGGAATTTATGTTATCCGTTACCGGACAAACAACAGAATCTTCAGCGAAAAAATAATCATCCGGAAATAAACGCATGTTCGAGGATTTCGGTGGTGCCTACCGAAATATTATTGCATTTCAATAGGAGTCGGACTAAAGCAGATTACGAAAATGATCAGCGCTATCCAGCCAAGAATTCTTCTGGTATCATCCATCGGTTCTTCAATTTCTGAAGGCGGATGATGAATGCCTGCCAGTCGACCAATAATTAATCCAAACAACAGCCAGCCTGTATAGCCACTGATACCAGGCGATAACCAGGCCCAGATAAATTGCAATCCAAAAATCAACAAAGCATACATCACCGTATCGCGCATTGGTAACCGTAAACCCTTGAAGGCAAACGTCAGGAAAATCACATAGGCTGGTGCATAAAATACAAGGTCATCCAATGGCATGGAGGGTGTTACCACGCCCAGACCTGCATAAAACATAAAGCCAACAAAAATTATCGAAGCTATTTGCCGGTGCCGGTGGTAGCCTACCAATCCGTAAAGAACATGTCCTCCATCCAGCTGACCAATCGGCAGCAGGTTAAGACTGGTAAATATCAATGCCAGAAACCCTGCGAACAGGTATGGGTAATGCATCAGTTCATGTGCATTGGGCATCCGCGCGGGATCAGCCAGAAACGCTTCAAAGAACATAAACAATAAATTCTTTCCAATCACTACATCGATTACACCTTCCTGTTTTCCGTAAAGTTCATCTGCATAATTCAGTCCGTATTGTTCATACTCCGGGTGAATTTCAAAAATGTATTCCGGTGGTGGCAGCGTGAGAAATCCATATACCAATACAATCAATGCCATGACAAACCCGGCCAGTGGTCCGGCTATGCCGATGTCAAAATTGACTTTCATGGAGCGGATGCGCTCCCGTATGCGGATGATGGCCCCCATCGTTCCAATGGAAAACGGAAAGGGTGGCATGGGGATGTA
>CAZCRJ010000560.1:1533-2399 GCA_964501015.1 uncultured Roseivirgaceae bacterium
TACCGTGCAGTTAAGTAATGCCCGAATTCATGAACCGTTAGGATCAGTAAAAACGGAACAGAAAAATGCATACCGGAAAAGAAATCGGCCCAGCTAAACACACCGGAATAAATGGATTTACCATACGTCCATTCTGCACCGGCAATGGTGGTGGTAATAAATGTTGCCAGGAACAACATTACCTGAAGGATGATTCTCCTTGTTTCCCTATTCGTCATGCGCTAAAAAAATCAAATACCTCATCCGGATGGCGTATCAATTTAGTCTGTATACCCAACGCCTCTGCTGCCTGAATGTTTTCTATCCGATCATCTAAAAAAAGTGATGTTGCCGGATCAAAAGAATTTTCTTCTAAAACCTGACGATAAATCGCTGGCTCGGGCTTTCGTTTCCCCACCAGGTGAGAGTAGTAGTGTTTATGAAAATAGTGGTTCAAGGACATTTGAGACGAATACCGTGGTAGTATTATCTGGTTCAAATAATCCAGATGAATCTGATTGGTGTTGCTGAGCACCGCCAGTGTATAATTTTGTTTTAACGCTTCCAGCATGATGAGGCTGCCTTCCGGTATTCCGGTTATCATGGCATTCCAGGCTGCATCAATCACATCATCATCTGCCTGAAACGAAAAAGCCTGCTGAACAAAAATCCTGAACTCAACATCAGACAATTCACCTCGTTCATAGGCAAAAAACTGGGGGTGCTTTTGGTAGGACTGAATGATTTCCTGATTCGTTCTTCCGGAAAGTTTTGCAAAAGCCGCTACGGTATGATGGACATTAACATCAACGAGGACACCACCAAGGTCAAAGATCAGATTTTTAAAAACCAAGGATATGGTTTGGTTATGAAGTGAAAAGTGTGGG
>CAZCRJ010000561.1:0-2387 GCA_964501015.1 uncultured Roseivirgaceae bacterium
AGGATTGTTTCCGGATCTCCTGTTCAATGGATTTTTTATAGGACGTTAGTGCCTGCATGAAGTTTTATAAAAAAGTAAGCTTATTGTTTTGCGAAGGTAAGATCAATTAACCGTCTGTCAACATCGGTTTTCTTTACTTTTACCCGAACCTGGTCGCCCAGGGTATAGATTTTTTTATTGCGCCTGCCCACAATGCAGTAGTTCTTCTCATCGTATTCGTAATAATCGTCATCCATATCGGCCATGCGAATCATGCCCTCACATTTTGTTTCGATGATTTCAACATAAATGCCCCACTCGGTTACACCGGAGATCAGGCCATCATATACTTTATCACCTTCCATCATCGACATATATTCAACCTGCTTGTACTTAATGGAAGCCCGTTCGGCATCTGAAGCGCGTTTCTCCCGTTCAGAAGAATGAACGCATTTTTCTTCATACTCGGACTTATTTGCGGGCTTTCCTTTATCAATGTAATGCTGCTATAACCTGTGCACCATCATATCCGGATACCTGCGGATGGGCGAAGTAAAGTGTGAATAGTGTTCAAAGGCTAATCCGAAATGTCCTTTGGCTTCGGTGGAATATTTCGCTTTGGCCATGGACCGAACGGCCAGTTGTTGCAGCACGCTTTGTTCGGGCTTGCCATCAATTTCATCCATCAGTTTATTCAGCGAACGCGAAATGGATTTTTCTTCAACATTAAGTTTATGGCCGAATTGTTTGGCGAACAGGGCAAAGTTTTTCACTTTTTCCGGATCAGGATAATCGTGTATACGGTACACAAAGGTGTTTTTCTCTTCTCCTTTTTTCTTGTGATAGATATGCATGGCCACACGCTTATTCGCGAGCAGCATAAACTCTTCAATTAATTTGTGTGCGTCTTTTCGTACCTTCTGAATAACCGCCAACGGCCGGCCCTTTTCATCCAACTTAAACTTTACCTCGGTGGTTTCAAAGTTTACAGCACCGCGGGCAAATCGATCTTTTTTAAGGATGAGGGCGAGTTCATTTAAAATTTTCAGTTCTTTCGCAAAATGACCTTTTCCGGATTCAAGTACTTCCTGCGCGCCCTCATAGGTAAAGCGGTGATCGGAGTGAATAATGGTGCGGCCAAACCACTCGGAAATGATTTGAGCGTTTTTATCCAGTTCAAACACGGCTGAAAATGTGAGCTTATCTTCCTTGGGTCGCAGGGAGCAAAGTTCATTGGAGAGTTTTTCCGGTAACATGGGAATGGTGCGGTCAACCAGGTACACCGAGGTTGCGCGGTCAAGGGCTTCTTTCTCCAGGTTTGAATTGATGTCGATATAATGGGTTACATCGGCAATATGAACGCCAACACGGTAGTTGCCGGTGGGAAGAATTTCCAGCGAAAGCGCATCATCGAAATCTTTCGCATCTTCCGGGTCGATGGTGAAGGTGGTCATCGGCCTGAAATCCCAACGCTTCTTTATTTCTGCTGCGGTGATTCCATCATCAATTTTGGAGGCTTCTTTTTCGATGTTAGGAGGAAAGGTAAACGGAAGTCCGAATTCGGCCATGATCGAATGGATTTCTGCTTCATTTTCTCCGGCCTTGCCCAGGATGTCGGTTACTTTGGCGGTAGGGTTATCCTCTCCTTCGGCCCAATCAATCACTTCAACAATTACCTTGTCGTTGGATTTGGCTCCGTTAATGTTTTCCTGACTGATGAAGAAATCTTTGTGGATTTTCCGGAAGTCGGCCACCACAAAGGCAAAGTTTTTGGAGAGCTGTAGTTTTCCCACAAACCGGTTTCGGCTTCTGCGGATTACCTCTACCACTTTGCCTTCCGAATGTTCACCGTGGCGCGTGGGAAAAATGGAAATCGTTACGGTATCGCCATCTACTGCTGAGCCCATGTCGCGGGCCTTGATGTAGACATCGGGCCGGTCTTCACCAATTTTTACATAGGCAAAGCGCGAACTAACATGGTCGACAATGCCGGTAATGGTTTTTCCTTTTTGTAAGCTGGAATACGTGCCGTTGCTTTCTTCTTTAATTTTGCCTGCTTCTTCCAGTTCATATATTGAAAACGTCATGGCTTTGATGTCGTCACGTTTTTTCAGGCCCAGTTTTTTGGCAATTTGTTTAATGCTGTATGCCCTGCCGCGGGCTTCGTTCAGTACGGTTAAGATGCCGGATTCAAATTGTTGCTTTGCTGTTGGTTCGGATCCTTTTTGTTTTTTTCTTTTACTCATGAAGTTGTTATAATGTTCTTGTCCTGGACAAGCGGGATGCCTTTCATCCTTAAATAGAGTTGAGTTAGCACCACTACATCACTGATGCAGTAGTCTTTTATTTTTTCCAGATTTTTATCGTTGTAATAGACTGAATTAACCTGGCTCCCATCAATGCCATCT
>CAZCRJ010000562.1:0-2387 GCA_964501015.1 uncultured Roseivirgaceae bacterium
ATACTTATCAAACTCAAAACACCTTTTCAGGTATTCCAGCTACCTTATACAATGTAATTTTAAAAGACGCTAACAATTGTATCACCGCCTCTAAGCCGGTAAGTATTACACAACCAGCTCCTTTATCATTTTCATTAATTAATAAATCGAATGTCGACTGTAATGGGGGAAGCAATGGAAGTATAACCATTGCTGCAACTGGAGGTATCACACCATATCAATATTCGAAAGACAACGGTGTTACATTTCAGAATTCACATTTATTTTTCGGCCTTGTAGCTGGTTCTTACAATATGAAAATAACAGATGCGAATAGTTGTAATGCTGCATCACAATTATTGACTATTACAGAACCACCTTCACCAGTTCCCACACCAACAATTACAGCAAGTGGCTCATTAACATTTTGTAGTGGTGGCAGTGTAACCCTTACATCAAGCCCAGCAACTACGTACAGTTGGTCTAATGGTGCTACAACTCAAGCAACGACAATTTCAACATCATTAAACATTACAGTTACTGCTTTTGATGCTACAGGTTGCTCTGCAACTTCCAATCAAATTACCGTAACGACAAATCCCTTACCTCCAGTACCGACAATAACATCAACAGGCAATACACTTTCTTCAAGTTCTGCTACTGGAAATCAGTGGCATTTAGATGGAGTAACAATAAATGGAGCAAATGGCTCGACATATAATGCAGCAGAAAGTGGAAGCTACACAACAGAAGTAACGAACAGCAATAACTGCAAATCAAGTTCGGCTCCGTTTAGTTTTGTCGTTACTGGAATTTCCGTTGAACAGTTAAACCAATTGGTTAACATTTACCCAAATCCGAGTACCGGAATAATATATTTAGAATTGGACAAGTCCAATGAATCAGAAATTAAAATATTAAATTATTTAGGCCAAGTAATCAGTCACTCACAACTGATAAACAATACAATTGATTTATCAAACTATCCTAAGGGAGCGTATATAGTTTCGATAACTACAACTAAAGGGATTATCACCAGAAAAGTATTCATCTATTAAAATCATGAATACACAATTGGCCCTTATCTTTTCCCTACTTACTCTTATTTCCTGCCTGAGAAATGATAAGCAAACGCATGATACTCCCAATAGTACTGCAAACACTGGAACTACTTTTTCTTATAAAACATTCCTCATAAACAATAAATGGGGCTACGACATTTATCAAAATAATTCATTAATTATTCACCAACCCAATATACCTGCCATTCATGGAAATGATGGGTTCTCAACAGAACTGGATGCAAAATTGGTGGCAGAACTTGCTATCAAGAAACTTAAAAACGGAACTTTTCCACCAAGTATTTCTATTGAGGAGTTAGACAGTTTAAAAATTCGTTGAGCCAATACTATTCGATTTATTTAACCGCACACACTTTTGAAAGCCGCACATGCGATACACCAACCAAAGCTTGCAAAAGAGTGCGCTAAGATTTCCCTTGTGGACAGAAGAGATTTTTAAAAATGCCCAACCTCACGACAGTGAATCAAAACATGAGACATGAGTCAATAAACGGTGGACTGAATACAGGCTAACGATTAAAGATTGGAGAATGGCCGCACAGCCAGCAACAAAATGTTTATGCAATGTGGGGGTTTGGTGTTAAATTAAAGTTTATGTTTCACAATGTAGTTTGGTCACGGGGGACAGTTCGGAGCAGGTCGGGCTTAACATTCCGCTGCGCTTCATTTTTAAGCCCTCCTATTCCCCACACTGCATAAACACAAACGTTGTAGGCCATTCGCTTGGCTCCGTGGACAGAGACGTATTAAATAATAAATTCGGTGTTCGCAGACATATTAAAATGGGGACAGACCGTTGACAAAATGATAAGCTAAAATGAAATACCGACCGACTCCATTTAATCTTGTATCATTATACTTTCTATATGAAACAGTGCATTTAACTGTAATTACAATAAAACTCGGTGACAGGGCTGACTTGGGTTCGTTATTCCTTTTTTACTATTTCGGAATTTTTCTTGCGATAATTTTTATTGACTTTTTGGTTCAGCTTGCTTTTTTCACAGGAAAAGGAAGTTGGAAATCGCTGTATCTGACACAGATATTAATACTTGCCTTTGTAGCTATTATCATTTTTCCGACAATTAAGAACTGAATTACGCAGATAACTTTCTTACGTTGGACAAATTTTCGTTCCGCGGATACTACATTGAAAGAACAAAACAAAATGACTTTGGACTTAGACCCTGTTTCCAACAACGTTTCCTCCAAGCGGAGCCGTTCCGCTTCCAAAACAAATTCGGGTCGACACGGTCGACATTAAAATAACGGTGGAAGCGAACGGCCTACAACAGCGTGTTTATGCCAGCTTGGGGTTGACGTGTT
>CAZCRJ010000563.1:0-2378 GCA_964501015.1 uncultured Roseivirgaceae bacterium
TACCTGGAGTGCCATAACGCCACTCTCCGAAACGTCTATTCGATTGGGCGGTGAAACGGTTGAGTTTCCGGATTTTACAAAAGGACAATGGATGTTTCGAAAAAACACCTTTGCTTTGGACGACACCTACTAACGAACGATGCGTACTTTGAATCCCTTTTCTATCTTTGCACCCTTTAGCCGTTATGACGATCAGGGATCTTACTTTCGAAGCCTTTATTCAGGAATCAGCCATTCAGGAGCGTGTACAAGCATTAGCCAGCCAGATCAATACCGATTATGAAGGCCGCATTCCTTTATTCCTGCCAATACTCAACGGCTCTTTTATATTCGCCAGTGATTTATTACGCGAAATAACACTGCAATGCCGTGTGTCTTTTGTTAAGCATTCCTCCTACCAGGGAACGGCCAGCACCGGACAGCTGAAAACATTAATTGGCCTGAACGAAAGTATTTTCAACCAGGATATCCTCATCGTGGAAGACATCATGGATACAGGGTTAACGTTAAGCAAAGTTGTTGAAGAATTGCGCAGCTTAGGCACACGTTCAGTTGAAATTGTTACGCTGATTCGAAAAGCGCCTGCCCGCGAGCATGCTGTTCAGCCCAGGTACATCGGCTTTGATATTGACCATGAGTTTGTTTTGGGCTATGGACTTGATTATGAAGGTTTAGGCCGTAACCTGAAAGATATATACAAACAAACCATAGAGTAATTTTACTGATCACCAAAATAGTAAGGGTGCAATTCCCGTAACATTGCTTTCCGTAAACAGGCGTCAAATCACATTAGATCATTATCTTGCGTTCCTTTAAATTTTTAGCACCATGATTAATATTGTTCTCTTCGGCCCACCGGGGGCGGGTAAGGGCACACAAAGTGCCAAGCTTATCGACAAGTATCAACTTATTCATATTTCTACAGGTGACCTGTTTCGGAAACACCTAAAAGAAGGAACTCCGTTGGGTAAACTTGCACAGGAATATATGAGTAAGGGAAACCTGGTGCCCGATCAGGTGGTGATTGACATGGTAGATGATAAAATAAAAAGCAGCGGTGAAATTGGGGGGATTATTTTCGATGGCTTTCCCCGTACGGTTAAGCAGGCAGAAGCACTTGATACCTTATTGGCAAAGAAAAACACATCTATAACAACGCTTGTGGAATTGATGGTTAATGAAGATGAATTGAAAAATCGACTGGCCGACAGGGCGAATAAAGAAAACCGGCCGGATGACGCGAAACCTGAGGTAATCGAAAACCGGATTGCAGTATATAAAGCAGAAACCGTTCCGGTAGCCAAATATTATCAGCAGCAGGGAAAATATTCAGCCGTGGTAGGTGTAGGTGAAATCGATCAGATCTTCGTCAACCTGTGCCGCGAAATTGATAACCATTTATTAAACTAGGGAAACCGTATACGTGGCATCTCCTAATTTTATTGACCATGTGAAATTTTGTTCACGTTCCGGTTCCGGGGGTGCAGGATTTATTCATTTCCATCGCGAAAAATTTGTGCCTAAGGGTGGGCCCGATGGTGGCGATGGCGGTCGGGGTGGTCACATTATACTTCGGGGGAACAATCAATTGTGGACATTGCTTCATATGAAATTCAGGAAGCATATCATTGCAGAAAACGGAAAGTCTGGCGACTCGCAAAATTGTACTGGCGCAGAGGGCAAGGATGTGATCATTGACGTGCCCTTGGGTACTGTTGCCAAACACGCTGAAACTGAGGAAGTAATAGTTGAAATTACGGAAGATGGCCAGGAGTTCATTTTAACACCTGGTGGACGTGGTGGAAAAGGAAATCTGTTTTTCGCCACATCAACAAAACAGGCACCTAATTATGCACAGCCAGGTGAGCCCGGCAGGGAAGAATGGATTGTGCTTGAGTTAAAACTTCTCGCGGATGTTGGGCTTGTTGGATTTCCAAATGCCGGAAAGTCAACGTTATTGTCAGTTGTTTCTGCTGCAAAGCCAAAGATTGCCGACTATCCATTTACCACCCTTACGCCCAACCTGGGTGTGGTTTCCTATCGAGATGAGAAATCATTTGTGATGGCAGATATACCGGGAATAATAGAAGGTGCTGCGGAAGGCCGGGGACTGGGCATACGGTTTCTGCGGCACATCGAACGCAATTCCCTACTCTTGTTTATGGTTCCGGCAGATGCCCAGGACATTGCCAAAGAATATGAAATTTTAATCAACGAACTCAGGAAGTACAATCCGGAGCTTCTTGATAAAAAGAGAATCTTAGCCATATCCAAATGCGACTTGCTGGATGTGGAGCTTACGGAAGGTATTCGCAAGGAATTACCAGGCGACCTTCCATCCGTGTTCATTTCCTCAGTTACCAACAAAGGTATTACAG
>CAZCRJ010000564.1:0-2378 GCA_964501015.1 uncultured Roseivirgaceae bacterium
ACCTAGTAGCTCATATGTCGTCCCAAGGTTTGCAGCAGTTTGATAAAGTCCAGGTAATTTTTGTTCAATCTCTTGAAAAATTTGTTTTGCTTTTAGATATTGTCCTGTGTAAACCAGCATTGAACCCAAATCAGAATAATCTTCCAATTTTCCAGTCAACCTATAAATGCTATCAGCCTCGTGTAATTTCTTTAATAGGTATGGTTTGTTGTTTGCATTAAATCGTCCTATTGGTGCTACATTGCCCGCATCTGTAAATACCACTTCACCATTCAAAAGTGTCCTGTATTCATTAATGCAACATTGTCCAGTTTGTCCGATAAACAGGAACAGAATAACTGTCAAAAGTTTTATCAAATTCAAATTACTCATGTTTCATTTTTGTCTGTTGGTTTGAAGTTGCACGGTTGTCACCGCATGACCGCTATCGTTTTGCGGCTTGGCGTAGTGGCGGATTTTCACCACAAATGTTGATACGAAGCACTAATGTTTGTTTACCCACAAAACTGTCATACGAAGCACTGAACCCGCCATTACGCCAAACCGCTGTTATCGGCTGCCCTTCTGTCTTTCGTCCTATTTCGTTGGTTGTTTTCATCGGGCAGGCGTTTTTGTCATGCGGTTGCTTGCAAGCTCTTTTGCAGTTTTTGTCTGGCTTTTGTGCGGTGGAAAACTGCAAATGTGCTTGCAAATGCGTTGGCTATGTTGTTACTGCTTCTTGATTTTTTGTCTTTTTATATTTTGATTTCTTTTCTTCAAAAAGTCGCAACTGTGGTTCGGGAGTTTGATAAGTTCCATTTCCGTTCACTCTGTTTTCTGTCATTCCTGTTGTCCGTGCTGCTGCTGTAACTTCGCCCCAACTGATAAAGTAATTCTCAAAATATTCAATTGGGAATTTACTTAATTGCTTCACTTCGTCCTTTGTCGGTATGTGTCCGAGTTGTTTTGAAATGTTTTTGATTTCAAGTTGAAGCACTTTTTTACTCACTTCATATTTTTGCTTCTTCAGTCTTTCTACAGGACTGTTTTTGGCTTTCGGTTTGTCGTCATTCACTTTTCTGAATGGGTCAAGTCCGTCTGTAAGTTCAATATGTCGTTGAGTTGTAATATTGTGATAATATTCTGAAAGCTCAATGCCAACATATTTTCTGCTAAGTTGCTGTGCCGTCAATGTCGTGGTTCCTGCACCATTGAAAGGGTCTAACACAAACTCTCCTTCATTTGTAAAGAGAGAAATTAAGCGATACATAAACATTGGTGGAAGTTGACAAGGGTGGTCAACCCTGCGGCTATTGTGTTTTAAACGGTGTATGTCATTCCAAACATTTGAAACAAATTCACTGTCCTGAATTTTCAGTCGTTTGCGTTTTGTCATACAGTTTGGACGAATGCAGAAATTCTCTTTTAAAGTTTCAATCGCTTTGTATTCTATAATAGAATTGTTGTTTCTTTCAATTCCGGGTAAAGTTCTCGGTTTGCCTTTGGTGAAACATAAAATTGAATAATGTGCGGGCATTATCATTCTTACTGGCATTGAAAGACCTTCCCAAACAATCCAATCTTGATAATCTAAAATTGTGTTTAAGTGCTTAAAGTGTCGGATACACCACTGCGGAATATTTAATACTGCAAGTGTCCGACCTGGTTTTAAAACTCTTGCTAATTCACTTAACCATTGGTCGCACCACTCAAAATATTCTTGAATATCTATTCCGTCATCCCAACTTTCATATTTCTTTTTCAAGTTGTATGGCGGGTCTGCAAAACAAAAATCTATGCTGTTGTCAGGAATAGTTTTTAATTGCTCAATACAATCTCCGTTTAGCAATACAGAATTGTCTGAATAGAAATTTTCTGTTTTGGGAAATTTTAAAAATGTGTGTTTCTTGTTTAACGGGTGGTAAAACTCTCGTTGGTCGTAAACATTCAAATGCTTGTAATCTTCAATCCCAAACAAATCAATCAATCTGTTTTCTACTTCTTGGGGATAATCGTCAAAGTTTACAGTTATATCACGCCAAACGTCAGACATTAAGGTTCCAAACTCGTGATATAAATGTTTCTTACCACCGTAATCTTTTGTTGTCTTGTCGCAACAAGGACAGTAAGTATAACCAATCCGTGTTTTGGTGTGCTTTAAACTCTCTTTGTATTTGGTGAAAATAAGTAATGCTGAATGTTGTTCAGTAAGATAGTCTTTGTGTGTTATCGGATTTTCAAGTTTTACAGTAATCCAAAGTTTTAAATGAATCTCACTGTTTAATTGAGAGCAAAAATCTGTTGCAAAAATTGGAGAAGTAAGAACAGCAATAGTTGCATTCTTTTCAGTTGAATGAAGAAAATTATTTAAGTCAGAGTATAGCTTATCTCTACTCGGA
>CAZCRJ010000565.1:0-2368 GCA_964501015.1 uncultured Roseivirgaceae bacterium
ATTCTCCATCAAGGCTTTGTCGGCCCGATCCATTTTATTGCCCACTTTAATAATGGGAATGTTGAGTGCTTCAACGTCCGCTAACTCTTGGCGAAGTGTTGCTTCGGAGGTGTTGGCAAGGTCAACGAGGTAAATAATAAGGGAGGCTTTTTTCATCCGGTCGCGGGTACGTTCAACGCCCATGGCCTCCACTACGTCCTGTGTTTCGCGAAGTCCTGCTGTATCAATAAATCGGAAGCTGATGCCGCCCATGATCACTTCATCTTCAATAGCATCACGCGTAGTGCCTGCAATATCTGAGACAATAGCCTTTTCTTCGTTGATTAAAACATTCAACAAGGTAGATTTTCCGGCATTGGGTTTTCCTGCTATTACCGTGGGTACGCCATTCTTGATAATGTTACCGGCATCAAACGAATCAATTAGTGAAAGAAGGTATCCTTGTATCTCAAGGATGAGTTTTTTGAGGTCATCACGCTTGGCAAATTCCACATCTTCCTCACCAAAGTCGAGCTCGAGCTCAATGAGGGAAGCGAAATGAATAAGCTCATCACGCAAATGGTTGATTTCTCTAGAGAAACCACCACGCATTTGGTTAATGGCAGCCTGTCGTGCATTGTCGGTTTCAGAATTAATAAGATCGGCAACAGCCTCAGCTTGCGCCAGGTCAAACCTGCCATTTAAAAAAGCTCGCTTTGTAAATTCACCGGGTCCGGCAAGTCGCGCACCTTGCCGGAGAAATACTTTAATGATTTCTTTTACAATTATGGGAGATCCATGACAAGAAATTTCCACAACGTTTTGCCTGGTGAAGGAGTTGGGCTCTTTGAAGAGTGTAACCAATACTTCATCAATAATTTTATCCTTGTCGCGAATAGTTCCCAGGTGAACGGTGTGGGAAGGCTGAAGAGTTAACTCTTTCCCATGAAATACTTTCTGTGCCATGGCTATAGCGTCATCACCGGATAAGCGAATGACGGCTATGGCTGAAGTGCCCTGTGCTGTTGCCAGCGCAATAATGGTATCGGTGTTATGCAAAAGCGTCCCTGTTCAGGGGCGCAAGTTATTTAATTGTTTCCACATTTGATGGACACTACTCCAAGGTAAACTCTTTTTCGAGTACGCTGTCCGAGCTTCCGCCAACAAACACCTTAAATGTTCCTGGTTCTGTTCCCCAGCTCATATCCGCACGGTAAAAAGAAAGCATTTCTTTTGTGATTGAAAAGGTTATAGTTTTCGTGTCGTTGCCATTGATGCGTATTTTTTTAAAGTCTTTCAATTCCTTTACAGGTCGCGTAACACTACTTACAAGATCACGGATATACACTTGCACAACTTCATCGCCATCTACAGCGCTGGTGTTGCTAACCGTAACAGACACCTCGATGGTGTCATTAATAGTCATCTTCTCTTTATTGATGGTCAGGTTACTGTAAGTAAATGTGGAGTAACTCAGTCCGTACCCAAAGGCATAAAGCGGACTATTCATTACATCACGGTAACGGGAGCGGTATACCCGTTCGGATCCATGCTCTGAATAATCCCCTTCATATGGCCGGCCAGTATTTTTATGGTTATAAAAAATTGGCACCTGTCCTACATGCCTGGGAAACGTCATGGGTAATTTCCCTGAAGGATTATACGCACCCGTTAGCACATCGGCTACTGCCAGTCCGGCTTGTGATCCAAGGGTCCAGGTTTCAACAATTGCCGGGATATGGTCATTGATCCATTCAATTGCCAGTGGTCTGCCATTCACCAGTAGCACGATTATGGGTTTACCTGTTTTATAAAGTTCTTCAACCAGTTGTTGTTGAACACCCGGCAATCCGATGTCGGCACGGGATGCACCTTCACCATTCATCACGGCACTTTCACCCACCACCACAATCACAATTTCATTTTGCTTCGCAAGGGTAACAGCTGCTGCAAATTTATCCGTATTTATATCGTATAGATTACATCCTTCTGCGAAGGTAAATTTAGTATCCGGTAAGGCTTGCTGTAGTCCGCTGAGAATGGTAACCGGATGTTGTGCTTCTCCAAAGAATGACCATGAACCATTCATGTCTTCCTGGTTGTTTGCTAGCGGGCCAATAACAGCAATGTTTTTAAAGGATTTTTTTAATGGAAGCAATTGTTTTTCATTTTTCAACAGCACGATAGATTTGCGTGCCATGTCGCGTGCCACTTCAAGATGAGCTGCAGAACGGATGGAATTTTTTTCACGCTCTATGTCAGAATACAGGTAGGGATTATCGAACAAGCCAAGCTTGTATTTTAATTCCAACACCCTACGTACTGCATCATCAACTAATTTGATATCCACTTTTCCGGAAGTCACCAATGCGGGTAGGTCATTCAGAAA
>CAZCRJ010000566.1:0-2366 GCA_964501015.1 uncultured Roseivirgaceae bacterium
TATACGAGTACTCAGTTGATGTTCGTAAACCGCGGAGGTTTGCCTACCGCAGGCCTTAGCGTCTTTGCAGTAGATACACTAATGAGACTTAAAAAGGATAATCACATAATTTATTTCTTATGGATCTCTGCATAATCAAAAACAAGATTGCTCAGTGCAATTACACCAGTCTTTAATCCGCTGTCGTCAATGAAGAATTCGGGTGTATGATGTGGAGCCGAAGTGGCTGGATCTTTTCCCTTGGGCAAGCCGCCTATATAGAAATAGAGTCCCGGTACTTTCTGTGCGAAGAATGAAAAATCTTCAGCACCTGTTTCTGCCGGAACGAGTATAACATTCTCCGTCCCCGCTGATCGTTGCAACGAAGGAAGCATGGCAGCCGTAAGTGCCTCATGATTAAATGTAACTGGATAAGAAGCGGAATACGGTAGCTCCAAAACTACGGTTGCACCTGCGCCTTCTGCTGTTTTCTCCACCAGTTGCCGGATACGTTTCAGTACCAATTCCCGATCGGAGTCACTCAATGTTCTTACGGTGCCCAGCATTTCAACCTCCTCTGAAATGATATTCGACCGGTTACCACCATGTATGGCACCAATCGTAACAACAGCTGCATTTTGTGTGATGTTCACATTCCGGCTAACCACTGTCTGTAGCACATTAATGATCTGTGCGGATACCACAATCGGATCAACCGATGCCCAGGGCTCTGCTCCATGGGATGGTTTTCCTTTCACAGTTATTTTCATATCGTCCACACCGGCAAACATGCCTCCGGGGCGGTAGTTTATTTTTCCAACTTCCAATTGCGCATTCATATGCAGCCCGAAAATCACATCAACTTTGGGATTATTCAGCACCCCTTCCTTCACCATCAATTCTGCTCCACCTTCCTCACCTTTAGGTGCGCCCTCTTCAGCGGGTTGAAAGATGAACACCACCGTTCCTTTGATGTCCTTCCTCATGCCGGCTAACGTCTCTGCTACACCCATTAACACAGCCACGTGCCCGTCATGGCCACACGCATGCATAACCGGTGTTTCCTGTCCGTTATACATTGCTTTTACCTTCGATGCATACGGCACATTTGTTTTTTCTTCCACCGGTAGGGCGTCCATATCTGCGCGCAACGCAACCACCGGACCAGGCTTACCTCCTCTTAATATTCCTACCACACCGGTTACGGCTACATTTGTTTTTACTTCCATCCCCAGCGACTCGAGATGTTTGGCCACCAATGCTGCTGTGCGCACTTCGCGGTTACCCAACTCCGGATTTTGGTGAATATCGTGCCGCCAGGCAATTACTTTTTGTTCGATTTTGTCGGCCGCTGCACTGATGCTTGCGCGGGAATTACTTTTTTGTGCGATGCTTACATGAAAGCAAAGTACACATAGTACACTAGCCAATGTGCATGTGCTGAGGGTAAAGGAGGTTTTTCTCATTAGGATCGATTAGTTTAATCGGTGAAGATAGCACTATGGGATGGGTAAAGCGAAAAAGATGAAAAAAGAATTGATCACCCAACGAAGCCCTGCACCTTCGCTTATGCCAGTCGCTGAAATCGGCTGCCCTTCATTCAGTCTTTTCCGGTTTTGGGCAAATCAAAGTATTCATTTATGGTCTGGTCAAGGCGGGTGCTTAGTACGTTGAAGTTGTCTCGAGTAGGTTTCAAATTGATAAACGTGTCAACTACTCTGCTTCGCTTGTAGAGGATAAAAGTATTCTCTGCTGTTTGACTGATTTCGTTCAGGTCAATTTCCGATTCACTGTCTGAAAAGGAAGGAACAAAAGTCAATGCTACTTTTTCCAGGTTTAATTCCTTTCCAAGTTTTGCCAATTCCCTTTCTCTGTCACCCTTAGTATAGGCCTTTTCGTTACCATAAATAAAATATACTTTTAAATGCCTTTCTCTTTTCCTGCTTTCACTTTCCAGGAAAGTCAACCATTGTTTTATCTCATTCCAATCCGGGTTATTTCCAACACAATATAGTATGCCATGATACCAACCATATTTGCATATCGGACACGTTCGTGTTCCTTTATCGGGCCCCCAGGCATGATACGGAATAAAGGAAATAATATCCTCTCCAATTTTTCTTCCGGAGTTTATTTCTTTATTCAGTTTCTTTGGATAATCAGGAATATTTAATCCAAGAATGATATTTCTTTCCCCAATGTGTAAATCGCCCTGCTGAACCAATCGTAAAACTCCACTTCCACAACGATTTTCCATTTTCTTTCTTCTGGACGAAGTGAGCAGTTTATCGTCATCAAAAACAAAATCATCTATGTAATATTCGTTTAGGTCATTGGGTTCTTTTACCGTTATATGAACGTGAGCAGGTTCATCATTGGTGGGATAT
>CAZCRJ010000567.1:0-2352 GCA_964501015.1 uncultured Roseivirgaceae bacterium
ATTTCTAAAAGCAGCACATGCACGTGGTATACGAGTTATCTCGGAGCTTATCCTTAATCATACTTCCGATCAGCATCCATGGTTTAAGCGGGCACGTAAGGCAAAAGCCGGAACCCGGTATCGTGATTTTTATGTCTGGAGCGATAATCCGGATAAGTATAAAGAAGCACGGCTGATTGTGCAGGAAGATGAAGCATCCAACTGGTCGTGGGATCCGGAAGCAAAAGCCTATTACTGGCATCGCTTTTACCGTCACCAGCCTGAATTGAATTTTGATAACCCGGAAGTTCAACTGGAGATGATTAAAGTAATCGACTTCTGGATGAAACTTGGTGTTGATGGGTTCAGGCTGCCTTCTGTTCCGTTTTTATTTGAAGAGGAGGGAACCAATTGCGAAAATCTCCCACAGACCCACACGTTTCTGAAACGCATTCGTGCCCACATCGACAAACATTTTGCCAATCGGGTTTTGATTGCAGAAGCAAACCTGTGGCCGGAAGATGCTGCTGCCTATTTCGGCAATGGTGAAGAGTGTCACATGAATTTCAACTATCCGCTGATGCCTCGCTTGTTTCTGGGATTGCGTACGGAGGACTCGTATCCGATCATAGATATTCTGGAGCAAACACCCGATACTCCCCCCAACAGTCAGTGGGCCTTATTCTTACGCAACCACGATGAGCTTGGCCTGGAGATGGTGACAGAGGAAGAGAAGGATTATTTGTTCAAGGCCTATGCGAATGATCCGAATACCAAATTCAATATTGGCATACGAAGAAGACTCGCTCCGTTACTCAATAACGACAAGCGAAAAATTGAGCTCTTATACACAATTCTATTTTCCCTTCCCGGCACACCCGTTATTTACTATGGCGATGAGATCGGAATGGGTGATAATATTTACCTCGGTGACCGGTCAGGGGTACGCACCCCCATGCAATGGAGCATGAACTTAAATGCAGGATTCTCTAACGCCAATCCACAGATGCTTTACCTGCCGGTAATCACTGATCCGGTTTATCGGTATGAATCGGTGAACGTGGCCACACAAGATGACAACTCGTCTTCCTTATTGTGGTGGATGCGCCAGGTTATAGCGATGCGTAAACGCCTGAGTGTGTTTGGAAGAGGTGATATGAAATTTATAGACAGCACCAACGGCAAAGTACTTTGCTTTTTGCGGTCATACGATAAGCAACGAATTATCCTGGTCGCTAACCTGTCGCAGTTTTCACAAGTAACCACGTTAAACCTTTCTGCTTTTAAAGAGTGTGATGTAACGGAAGTATTCAGCCAGAACAGATTTATGAATGTTGGTGAGGGGCAATACACCTTAACCATTGGTCCGTATGGATACTACTGGCTTCAGTTGGATACAGTAGAGCGAAAGGACAAAGCGGAAAGCGGTAGCGAACTCCCGGTGTTTGCCACTGACATCTCCTGGGAGAAGGCATTTAATTCGTATAATGAAAAACGACAGTTTGAACGCAAAATCCTCCCGTCATACTTGAAAAAATGCAGGTGGTTTGGAGGGAAAGCCAAAGCCATTGGTAAAATGAGCATTCATAAAATGATTCCGCTCAAAATAGAAGGCCGTACACATTACTTAACTCTGGTAGAAGTACACTATGTACAACGCCTGCCGGAGATTTACTTTTTACCGCTCTCCTTTGCTTCGGTAGACAGCCTGATTGATAAAGTTGAATACAATGCACAGAGTGTTGTGTGTCGTGCTGAATTGCAGGGTGAACAAGGTTTTGTTATGGACAGCAGTTATGACAAAAGCTTCCGTGATCATTTATTCCAGAGTATGGATAAAAAAGTAAGGGTTAAAGTTGATAATGGCGTGCTGGAATTTAAGTCCAGTGTTTTTAATAAAATTGTCAATACAGGAGCCATTGATTCCAAGGTGCTCAAGGCCGATCAGAGCAATACAGCATTTATTTATAATGACCAGTATTTCTTTAAATTCTATCGCAAGTTAGAGCGTGAGATCAATCCGGATCTTGAACTGGTGCGGTTTCTTTCAGAGAACACCAGTTTTTCAAATAGCCCGAAGTATGCTGGTAGCATGGAATTTATTGATAGTGAAGGAAACGTTATCGTATTTGGATTATTACAGGAGAAGGTGGAGAACCAGGGTGACGCATGGATCATGACCATCGATTCTGTTGGTCGCTTTTTTGAACGGGTAATGCTGAAGGCAAAAAAGGAAAAGCTCCCTAAGCTGGTCAATAAGTCAAGTATAAAATTTGAAGATGCCCCCGAATTGCTTCAGGAGTTTATTGGCAGGGGATTTTACGAACGTGTGGTGCGGCTCGGACAACGCACTGCCGAGATGCACCTTGCACT
>CAZCRJ010000568.1:0-2349 GCA_964501015.1 uncultured Roseivirgaceae bacterium
GTATTTCACTGGTATTTTAAACTCATCTGAAATACCAATTACCACACCGCCTTTGGCTGTGCCGTCAAGTTTGGTAATGGCCAATGCTGTTACTTCCGTTGCTTTGGTAAACTCACGTGCTTGAATGACGGCATTTTGTCCGGTGCTTCCATCCAACACCAATAGCACTTCGTGTGGAGCATCAGGAATTACTTTTTGGATGACGCGCTTAATCTTGGTAAGCTCATTCATCAGGTTCACTTTCGTATGCAGTCGACCTGCCGTATCGATTATAATAATGTCAGCTCCTTTTTCAACACCCTCAGCAACAGCATCATAGGCAACGGCTGAAGGATCTGTATTCATCCCCCTGCTCACTACCGGCACACCAACCCGTTCTCCCCACAAGATTAACTGATCCACTGCGGCCGCGCGAAAGGTATCAGCAGCGCCCAACAATACACTGTTGCCCCGATCTTTAAACTGGGCAGAAAGTTTTCCGATAGTGGTGGTTTTACCAACGCCATTAACACCAACCACCATAATAACGTATGGCCTTTTACCGGCAGGAATGGCAAAATCCTGTACATCGTCTGATTGGTTTTCTGAAAGTAAACCCGCTATTTCTTCACGCAGAAGGCGGTCGAGTTCAGCAGTGCCCAGGTATTTATCCCGCGCAACCCGCTGTTGAATGCGATCAATAATTTTTAGTGTAGTATTAATGCCCACATCGGAAGAGACAAGAATCTCTTCAAGGTTATCCAGCACGTCATCGTCAACAGTTGATTTACCCGCCAGTGCCTTGCCTAATTTGCTGAAGATGTTATCTGAAGTTTTTTGAAGTCCCTTGTCCAGCGACTCCTTCTTTTCTTTGGAAAATAATCCGCCTAGAAATGCCATAATCGGTCAACTTAATAAGGGGAGAGAAATAAAAAAGTCCCAGCTGGGACTTTTATCAAACCTTGATTTTACTCAAGTATTTTATTTTTTAGCCAGAGCTTCCTTCACCAGCTCAAGTGGAACAATTTCCTCCTTGAAGGTATAGGCACCTGTTTTTTCAGATTTTACGGCACGAATTACTTTCGCGAAACTTTTCGCGTCAGCTTTCTTTAGTGTAGCAACAACTTTCTTTGCCATGATTACTTAATTTCTTTGTGGACAGTAACTTTTTTCAATACCGAATTGTACTTCTTCAACTCCAATCGTTCAGTGGTATTCTTACGATTTTTAGTAGTGATATAACGGCTCATGCCTGGCATACCGGTAGCTCTGTGCTCCGTACACTCTAAAATCACCTGAACCCTGTTTCCTTTTTTTGCCATGATCTTTTACTGTTTTATGTTAAACCAGGTGTCCTTTTTCTTTGGCCTCTTTCAAAACGGCCGAAATACCCAGCTTGTTTATCGTCTTGATTGCCTTGGTCGATAACTTCAGTGTAATCCACTTATCCTCCTCCGGAATGAAGAAACGCTTCTTTTGAAGGTTAGGGTAAAACCTACGCTTTGTTTTATTATTCGAATGGGAAACATTGTTTCCTACTTGTGGTCTTTTTCCTGTAATTTGACAAACTCGTGCCATGTTCTTATCTGTTTACCTCTTAAAAACGGACTGCAAATATCGGGAAAACAGCCTCAATTATCCAAGCCCGAGTGCAAATTACCTGAGAATCGCTCTAATTGACTGAAAATCAATGATTAATCAGTTGTATGAGGTTCTCTACTGAACGATAAATCTGCGGGAGTAGGATTTTCCTTCAATATAAAACTGAAGAATGTACATTCCAGGGCTTAATGACTCTATGGTGTATTGGTACAATTGCTGGCCCTGGAAAAACAGTGGCGCTCCCAGTTCCTGACCGGTAACGGTTATAAGTCGGGCAACGGTTGGCCGGTCAATACTTATATTAATAATGGAGGTCTGTTCCTTAATTACCGGATTGGGATAAATAACAACCTGTGGTGTTTCTGGCAAGGGAGCACTTTCATCGTGTTTTAAAAGGTGCAATCCACCAAGGGTGTTCCCGACCACGAGGGCGGGTTTGTTAGTGGTAAAAACGTTGGCTACTGTGGGCCATATCCTGCCGCCCAGGTTTTGTGTGGTGTAAGCTTGTTGTATCGGGTTGTAAATAATTTGAGTATTACCGGGTATACTCCCTGTTGCTTCTTTGAAGTTGTCGAAAATGGTTAAGGTTCCGTTCTGATCGCCCATGACCAGATCAGGCATTCCATCAGCGTTTAGATCACCAACATCTACAGCCGGGTTTTGCCTCAGAACACTTGCCCCAAGACCAAGAAACGCTGGGTTTGAAAGGGTAAATGATGGAGAGGAGGGTGTGCCCGTATTTTGCCAATATTGAACGGAGCCATTTTG
>CAZCRJ010000569.1:0-2342 GCA_964501015.1 uncultured Roseivirgaceae bacterium
GTTTTTAAGGGGGATGGTACGAGCGATTGTAGGAACCTTGCTGGAAGTAGGGACAGGAAAACTAACCGTTACCGACTTCCAAAAGATTATTAACAGCAAAGACAGGAAAAAAGCGGGTGCCAACGTAGATCCGCACGGATTGTATCTGGTGAACGTGAAGTACCCAAAGTCAATTTTCATTTCGGAGACTTCGATCTAAGAAAAATCAAAGTCCCACAAAAGCATTCATGGAAAACGAACAGGTAAGCAGTGGAAATATCATAGACTTCAAGGTGCTAAGGCGCATCATGAAGTTTGTGCGGCCGTATAAGGGGAGGTTTTATTTTTTAATATTCCTGACCCTTGCAATTGGTGTGCTAACACCTATCCGTCCTCTCCTTATTCAATGGACACTCGATAACCAGGTGGCGGAAGGTGATTATACGGGCATGGTAAACATGATGATCATCCTGGTTGCATTACTAGTTGTTCAGTCGATAGGCCAGTATGCCCATACGTATTTTTCGGGATGGATGGGGCAGCAGGTGATTCGGGATATCCGAACAAAGTTATACGAGCACCTTGTTACCCTACGGCTACGTTTCTTTGATAAAACGCCCATTGGCCGATTGGTAACGCGCACCATATCGGATGTGGAAACCCTGGCCGATGTTTTTAGTGAAGGGTTGGCCGCTATGGTCAGCGACCTGCTTCAATTGATATTTATTCTCGCGTTTATGTTTTATCAGGATTGGCGTCTGGCGTTGCTAAGTCTGGCAACCTTGCCGCTGCTGCTGATCTCTACGTATGTTTTTAAGGAAAAGATAAAAGTAGCGTTTAATGATGTGCGCAATGCAGTAGCGAATCTCAATACCTTCGTTCAGGAACACATTACCGGCATGAACGTAGTGCAGATTTTTGCCAGCGAGAAGCGTGAATTTGAAAAGTTCAGGACCATCAATGAAGAGCATAAGCGTGCCAACCTGAAATCCGTATTATATCATTCAATTTATTTTCCGGTAGCTGAAATTATTGCAGCAGCCGGTATAGGGTTATTGGTTTGGTATGGCGCCAAGGGTGCAATTAATTTTGAGGAGACCGGAATTACTATCGGTAAACTAATTGCATTCATCATGTATATCCAAATGTTTTTCCGCCCCATTCGCGGTCTTGCCGACAGGTACAATACGCTGCAGATGGGCATCGTAAGTTCTTCCCGTATCATTAATTTAATTGATAACGATGAGCATGTACAGGAAACCGGAAGCTATACTCCTGAACATATAAAAGGAGAGGTAACTTTCGATCGCGTGTGGTTTGCCTACAACGGTGAAGAGTATGTGCTGAAAGATGTAAGCTTTACAGCGAAACACGGGGAAACGATTGCCTTGGTGGGCGCTACCGGTGCAGGGAAGTCATCGATCATTAATCTGCTGAACAGGTTTTACGAGATTAATAAAGGAACGATAGCAGTAGATGGTGTTGATATCCGGGAATATGAACTTGGTCACTTAAGAAAAAATATTGGTGTTGTGTTGCAGGATGTCTTTTTGTTTTCCGACACCATTATGAACAACATTACGCTCGGAAACCCTGAAGTTACTGAAGAAATGGTGTGGCATGCTGCCGACCTTGTTGGCGCCCGTAAATTTATCGAGCGACTTCCCGGACAGCTTTCTTATAATGTTATGGAGCGCGGAGCAACACTCTCCGTAGGGCAGCGCCAACTCATTTCCTTTATCCGTGCCATGGTGTATGATCCAAGGATATTGATTTTAGATGAAGCAACATCTTCTGTTGATACGGAAACGGAAGAGATGATACAACAAGCGATTGATAAAATGATGAAGGGCAGAACATCTGTTGTAATTGCTCACAGGCTATCCACTATTCAGAAAGCGGATAAAATCATTGTTTTAGATCTTGGTGAGATACGCGAATTCGGACGGCATGAAGAGCTTCTCGCCCAGGAGGGATACTACGCCCAGCTTTATAAAATGCAATACAAGGAGCTTGTATAAGGGCTAATTGGTATCTTTGAAGGAATGCTTCGATTGAATACCATAGTGTTGTTAATGGCCATGCTGCTAGTAGCTTGTAGTCATTCCACAGCGCAGACCAGAACATACAAGGGCAAAAAGCTTACCCCTATGCGGAGCTACAACAATCCTTCGCTGGTTAGGGAAAAAGCAGGCTCAACCGTTCCTGTGTTTGACGAGGCCGGCTATCCCTACCAGGGAATCGGTGTCAAGCTCGGAGATCCGTTTGCAGTTACCTTTAAGTTTTATGTGAGTGAACGCATCGCACTGGTTGCTGACTTTGGCCGCACGACTAGTTCAATATATAAAACCTATTACGATGGA
>CAZCRJ010000570.1:0-2340 GCA_964501015.1 uncultured Roseivirgaceae bacterium
CTATGGCATTACAAACAACGGATAACCGGGGCCAGTGGGGCTCAAAATTTGGATTTATTATGGCGGCAGCAGGCTCTGCAGTCGGCCTGGGTAACATCTGGCGCTTTCCCTATATCACCGGACAAAACGGAGGGGGAGCGTTTGTATTTGTATATATTCTTTGTGTACTGCTTATTGGCTTGCCCCTGATTTACAATGAAGTAGGGTTAGGGCGGTTAACCGGAAAGAATACAATAGGTGCATTTAAAAATACCGGAGCTAACAAATTCTGGATGGCAATGGGAGCTGTGCTTGCACTTTTGGTCAGTTTCTTTGTGTTGAGTTATTACAGTGTTATTGCCGGATGGACTATCGGTTATATCGTCAGTGAGTTCACCGACTTCATCAAAGATTTTCAAACATTTCAGGCAAATCCATTTTATGTAATTCCATTCTTTGCCGTATTTATGATCCTTACCATCGCTATTGTATTGGGGGGGGTGTCTGGTGGAATCGAAAAAGCATCTAAAATTCTCATGCCCGTCCTTTTTGTGTTAGTCTTTTTGGTAATGCTTCGCAGCTTGACGTTACCTGGGGCAATGGAAGGCGTTCGGTACTACCTAACCCCTGATTTCAGCAAAATTGATGGTCAGGTAATTCTGGCAGCATTGGGTCAGGCTTTCTTCTCGCTTTCCGTTGGATGGGGTATTTTAATAACCTATGGATCTTATCTCCCTAAAAACAGCAACATCGTAACCAGTGGTGTATGGATTGGATTAATGGATACCAGTGTAGCACTTCTTGCAGGGTTGATGATTTTTCCGGCTGTATTCGCCTTTGGTAAAAATCCAGCAGAGGGTTCAACATTAGTTTTTCAGGTATTACCTGAAGTTTTTAATTCCATACCTACAGGTGGAAACATTGTAGGGGCTTTATTCTTCTTGTTATTATGTGTGGCAGCACTAACTTCTTCCATATCCATGATAGAAGTTCCGGCATCTTATCTTATCGATGAGAAAAAGTGGAGTCGCAAAAAAGCCGCCTGGACAGTTGGAATTCTGGCATTTCTTGTGGGAATACCTTCCGCTTTATCCGGGGGCGCTTCAAAATATCTTCAGGAAATGTCTATCAATTTCTTTGGCGCCACCAAAACTGGTTTCCTTGACATCATGGATGCTATTTGGGGTGGTTTATTTATCGTGATTGTAGCCCTTATGACATGTATTTATACCGGTTGGGTTATGGATGTACGTAAATTAGCTACAGAGATAGGACTTGGTTCACCATTCTTTGAAAAGAAAATCTTTGGAAGTGTAACCCCATCACAAGTTTGGGTATTCTTTATTCGGTATATATGTCCTCTCGTTATTCTGGTTGTACTATTGAATATGATCGGTGTATTCGGAGTTTTTGCAGGCACATAAGAATGTTATCTATTTAGCAAACAATTCCCCAATGGGTTGCCCGGTGCATCCGTTGGGGAATGTTATTTTTAGCAATACCGCAAGCGTTGGTGCGATATCGGTTATGGAGTGATAGGTTACAGAGGCACCTTGTTTTATACCTGCTCCATAAAACAAAACAGGGACATGGGTATCGTAAGTATAGGGTGATCCGTGAGTAGTGCCCTGAATTCGTGCGCTCTCAAACCAGGCTGGCTCAAACAGAACGGTTAAGTCACCACTTCGTTTTGGATGGTATCCTCTTATGGCCATACCTTTTATTCCGCCTTCATTGAAATCACCCTGACGAAGCATTGCTTTCGGATACACATTGGCCACACCTTCCTGCTGAAGTAAAAAGTTTGTTGCCAGTTCAGTAGCAATCAGCAAATCAATTCCTCCGCGAGATGGATCACTGTTAAAGGCCTCCTGGTTAAAGAACACCTGAAAATTAGAAATCCGTTTAATAATTTTCTGATCAGGCCAGTAAGCTTGTAGATGTTCGCCCAAATTAGCCATAAGCTGACTGGAACGAATATACCCAGCCGGCACTTTGCTGTCAACCATATATTGTGGTACCTCCGCCACCGCATGATCCGCAGTAAGGAAAACTATGTAGTTCCCTGCTCCAATTGATTGATCCAGTTTTTTTAGCAAGTCCTCAATGTTTTTATCAAGGCGTAAATAAACATCTTGTACTTCAATGGATTGAGCACCGAACTGATGACCGATAATATCAGGTGCAGAATAGGAAATTGCCAGGAAATCCGTCCATTGATCAGCCCCAAGTTTTTCGCCATCAATTGCTGCCTTGGCTAACTCAGTCAGGTAATCATTTGAGAAAGGAGTATAGGAAAGAAGTTCGAAATCATAATTGGACTTTCTAAGTTCCTTCAGGTTATAGGGAAAAGTTGTTTTG
>CAZCRJ010000571.1:0-2339 GCA_964501015.1 uncultured Roseivirgaceae bacterium
GAAAATCAGCAATGACGAAAAAATCATTATAACAGCATTCAAAGAAATTAAGGTATACAACTGGAAAACCGGGGAAGAACTAAAAACCTTTACACTTCCGGCACGCGCAGCAAGAATGGAATATAATGCCCGGCATAATATTTATGTAGTCGGGCAAATGGGAGGCACCATCAGTTCTTTTGATATGGCTAACCTTATTCAGTTATATTCAAATAAATTCAAAGGCTTTATGGTTAATGCCATGGCCCTGGATCCCGAAGCCAAATATGTAGCCGCTTCATTCTATGCTGCTACTGGCAAATACCCTGTGAGTGTCCTTGACATCCGAACCGGTGAAATTGTAAAAACACTTGAAAAGGAAAAATACCAAACCCTCACGTTTAGCAAAGAAGGAAACCTCTTGGCCTACGGATGGGGAGCTACAGGAGAATTTTGGTATAAAGTGCTAAACACCGAGTATACCGAAATAAAAAGTTTCACCTGGCCCATGCAAACATATGGCTATGTGGAAGGTGTATTCTCGGGAAATAACGCCATTTATACAACGGCAAGTCTTACCATTGATGTTTATGATATTGATGAGAAAAAATTGATCTATACGTCAATGGCGGATAAATCGTTGATGAAGATTATAGGAAACTATGCCTATCCCAAGATTACCAAACTCACCGACACCAAATTTCTCTTCAGCTATAGCAACTATAATATTTCCAGGATTTATGATGCGGTAAGCAATAATGTTGTTGCCTATATCTATACAGATGGTGGACAGGAATACTGCGTGGTGTCAAAAGATGGAAGGATTGATGGCAACACAAATGCATTGAATAATGTGTATTGGACTTCCCGAAAGTCAACTACAACCACACCCCTTGATCGTAATTTTGAAAAAGGCTTCACACCCCGATTATATAGTCTGATCACATCACGTGAAGCCATCCAGCAAACGAACTTTGATATTGATGAGGTACTAGAAAAAGTACCAGCAGTAACTATTAAATCTATTAATGGTACGGCATTTAATGCGGCCAACACGGTTTCATCTGTTCAGAAAACGGCTACGATTGAATTAGCGCTGACTGAAAATAAAGAAGAGGTTGTAGAAATAAAAGTGTATCACAATGCCAAGCTTATTAAAACTATTCCGGGAGATGGTTCTTCCAGTTTCAAGGTTGATGTTTCATTAAACAATTCTTTTGGTCCTGAAAATTATATTTCTGCCTTTGCTTCCGGCAAGTCGGGTATTGAATCGGCTAAAGCGAAAGCGGTTATCCAATACAAGGGTATATCTGATCAACAACCGACTATGTACCTGCTAACCATTGGCATTAATGAATACAAAAATCCAAAATACAACCTCAATTATGCCCAGGCTGATGCCGATGGTCTTTCAAAATCTTTTCAAACTGCTTCATCTCCCCTATTTCGTGAAATAGTTCAATATACTATCCGTAACAATAAAGCAGTTAAAGCAACAATTATTGCTGCGCTGGAAGAGATCAAGAGTAAAGCCTTGGAACAAGACCTGCTGGTGGTGTATTATGCGGGACATGGTTTGGTAACAGAAAACCAGCAAGGCGTACCCGATTTCTACCTCGCGCTACACGGTCTTACCCAAATGTATGGTAATCCGGGTTTGTTACTTGCCAATGCCATCTCGGCATCAGAGATTAAAGCCCTTACACAAAATATCAATGCACAAAAGCAAGTGTTTCTTTTGGATGCCTGCCAGTCGGGAGGAGCATTGGAATCGGCAGCAAAACGCGGAGTGGAAGAAGAAAGAGCCATTGCACAGCTTGCCCGGAACACGGGCACGTTCTGGATTACTGCGTCCAGCGCTACCCAATTTGCCACTGAAGTAGAACAACTCGGGCACGGCATTTTTACCTATACCTTATTGAAGGGACTTACCGGAGTGGCCGATGGAAATAAAGATGGTAAATTAAGTGTACGTGAATTATCCATATATCTGGAAGAACAAGTGCCACTCCTTACCGAACAATTGAAAGGTACTGCACAATACCCCTCGTCCTATTCCTTTGGAAATGATTTTCCGATTGTGTTGTATAAGTAACGCCAGAATAGAAGAAAAAGATTAGCTCAATTGTGGGACTATTTCGACCTCGTGGGACGCTGTCGCCCGGGCCGCAAGAGTTCCACGGGAAATTTTTCTTCAGTAGTAAGAACCCATAACCCATGACAAATATCATTTTCTTGTAAGGCTGTAAATCTTACCTTCATGACCTTTGATTCTGATATCTAGAAAATTATTAATTCATGAGTATTATGCCAGTCTACCCGAGATTTGTAATTGTAAAGGACGATTTCTACGATGATCC
>CAZCRJ010000572.1:0-2332 GCA_964501015.1 uncultured Roseivirgaceae bacterium
CCGATGATTGAGAAAGCTGACGGGAAAAATGAAGCCATATCCGCCTGCAAAAAATCACCCTCAACTATCCGTAACCCCGGAATGTTCTTTTTTAAATACGCCACAGAATCACGATCGATTTCAATTGCGGCAAGATCCAGCCGCTTATCACTCAACAAATCCTTTGTCAGCACCCCCATACCCGGCCCAATTTCCAATACGTGCTGTACTCCCTCCGAAATTTTTAACGACTGAACAATTCTGCTCGCAATATTTTTATCGTGCAGAAAATGTTGTCCTAAAGATTTCTTTGGCCGGACAAACTGTGCGTATCGGGATGACATAGGCGTAAAAGTACAACCTGCCAGATTGAGTTTCATCACCATGGAAATTTATCGTGTCAGACATTCACCTTGGTACCGGCTCATTTTTTTGCTAAATAGCGCTGGATTATTATAACGAATGAGCAATCAACAAAAACCCCGGATTGGAATTACGCTTGGCGACATCAATGGCATCGGACCTGAAGTGGTTATAAAAGCGCTCCATGACAATCGCCTGGCAAGTTTGATCACACCAATCATCTATGGTTCAACCCGCGTGTTGTCCTATTATAAGAAATTGATGAACCTGGAAGAATTCAACTACGGACAAACCAAAGGCCGTGGTCAATATGTTCCAAAAACCATTAATGTGGTTAACTGCTGGGAAGAAGTGATTGAAATAAATCCGGGAAAACCATCAAAAGAGGCAGGAAAAGCAGCGTTGTTGGCATTGAAACAAGCAACACTCGATTTGAAAGAAGGACTGTTAGATGCCTTGGTTACGGCACCGATCGATAAGC
This sequence comes from uncultured Roseivirgaceae bacterium, assembly GCA_964501015.1. Taxonomy (GTDB): domain Bacteria; phylum Bacteroidota; class Bacteroidia; order Cytophagales; family Cyclobacteriaceae; genus UBA2336. The sequence continues at coordinate 824 of CAZCRJ010000572.1, forward strand.
ATACCATACATGGTGATGAGTTTCCTTTTACCGGACACACCGAATACCTGGCCGATTATTTTACAACCAAAAACTACCTCATGTTAATGGTTAGTGAAGGGTTGAGGGTTGGTCTGGTAACGGAGCATGTTAGCATTAAGGAAATAGCCGGTTTCATAACACCGGAGCAGGTAGAGGTCAAACTAAAAATATTGGAGCAAACCCTCAGGAAAGATTTTGGAATCAATAAACCCAAAATTGCAATTCTCGGGTTAAATCCACACGCAGGTGATAACGGACTTATTGGTAAAGAAGATGAAACCATTCTTAAACCACTCATACAGGACTGGAAGAATAAGGGTAAACTTATATTTGGTCCTTTTCCTGCTGATGGTTTCTTTGCAGCCGGTTCCCATACCAAATATGATGGAATATTAGCCATGTATCATGACCAGGGTCTGGTTCCTTTCAAATTGCTGGCCTTCGAAAGTGGAGTTAATTACACCGCGGGGCTACCCATAGTTAGAACTTCACCTGACCACGGCACGGCTTATTCTATTGCCGGTAAAAATCTTGCCCAGGAAGGATCCATCCGGCAAGCCATCTATACTGCAATGGATATTGCTACTGCCCGCCAATCTGTTGTAAAGGATTAACACTCTACATATTTGGAACTTTAATTAAGTATTTTTGTCGGAGTGGAACAAAGGTATCGTTCACTTGTTTCGAAATCATTACGCTTTAAAAATGGACCTGATTACCAAAAAGCTTCTAAACATCCTTATTCAACTAGCACAGGCCGATAAGCATTTTGCCAAGTCAGAACGTGAATTGATCTATACCTTAGCCAATGAACGTGGAATTTCTGAAGAAACCGTAAATGAGCTAATCAAAAATCCTATCCCTATTGATCCGATGGGCACTTTGACACAAGAACAAAAGTTTGACTACCTGTTCTCCACTATTGAGTTAATTTTTGCCGATCGTAATATTTTCGAGAGTGAAAAGGTCTTTTGTAAGGCTATTGCCATGAAATTAGGCTTTCGTAAGGACGTAATCGACTATTTTATTGAACAACACGGGAAATCATCGCGTGAAGCATTGAAAACAGTAGTTCTAAACCGATTTGTCTAAAATCGCTGGAACGCCTGAAATTAATTCCGCTTTTTAAATTCTGATTAATTCTCCTAAATTTGCCGACTAATTTTAATACCCGGGTTGGGGTGGTTCTTTGGAAGCGTATCGTATTAATATTCAAGGCCTAAGCAATAAGATTCATCAATTTGAATTTGATCTTGGTGACGATTTCTTCAATATGTATGGAACCGAACTGGTTGCTGCGGGAAATCTGAATGCTAAATTGACCCTGGATAAGCGGGAAACCTTCCTCGAAGCAGCCTTCCAAATTAAGGGTTCTGTTTCACTGACGTGTGACCGAAGCCTGGAAATCTTCCACTACCCTATTGAACTTGACCGAAAGATCATTTTTAAATACGGGCATGAAGATGTTGAAATCAGTGAAGATGTCCT
>CAZCRJ010000573.1:0-2013 GCA_964501015.1 uncultured Roseivirgaceae bacterium
TAGTGAAAATATCATGGACTTGCTCAAAGAACTATCGCTTCGGGGCAAAATGGTATTTGTGGTAATCCATCAGCCATCATCCGATATTTTTAAAATGTTTGATACGCTGATCATTTTGGATGTTGGTGGATTTCAGATTTATTATGGTAATCCAGTTGAAGCAGTTATTTATTTCAGGGATATCATTAACGCGGCCAATAAATCGCAGGGATCCTGTCCGGAATGTGGAAATATAAATCCGGAACAGATTTTCAATATTATTGAGACTAAAGTTGTTAACGAATACGGGCGACTAACCAATACCCGTAAAACTTCTCCCGGACAATGGTATCAGTACTTCAAGCAGAAACTAAAAATACCTAAAGTTGAACACGTAAAGGATCAATTATCGGTTACACAGCGTATTGCCAACAGGCTTCAACAATTGAAGATCTTTATTATAAGGGATACACTGGCCAAGATTGCCAATAAGCAATACTTCTACATTAACCTTCTCGAAGCTCCCATACTGGCGTTCTTCATCAGCTTTATGGTGAAGTATTATAATTTATACGACAAGGCAAATCCATCCTACACCTTTTACGAAAATCAAAACATACCCGTATTCTTTTTTATGAGCGTGGTTGTGGCATTGTTTTTTGGGTTGACCATGAGCGCAGAAGAGATATTCAGGGACAGGAAAATCCTGAAGCGCGAGCAATTTTTACACCTCAGCAGAAGTAGTTACCTCATATCGAAAATTATAGTCTTGTTTAGCATATCAGCAATTCAAACTTTACTTTTTATTGTTGTCGGCCACTTTATTTTGGAAATTCCGCTAACAGAATTCCGCTACTGGGCAATTCTTTTCAGTTCGTCATGTTTTGCCAATATGCTGGGGTTAAATATTTCTGCATCGTTTAATTCGGCAGTTACTATCTATATTCTGATTCCACTGCTCATCATCCCTCAACTGTTACTCAGTGGTGTTGTAATTGAGTTTGATAAATTCAATCCCCAGGTAAGCAAGCCGGTTAATGTTCCGTTTGCCGGAAATATTATGGCATCGCGTTGGGCTTTTGAAGCGTATATGGTTACCCAATTCAAAGACAATCCATACGAGAAGCAATTTTACGAATTGGAGAAGACCATTGCGCAATCCAAATACAAACGTAATTTTCTGATCACCGAACTGGAGACAGAACTTTCTATTCTCAGGAATAATCGTTCGTACTGGAGAAACCCAACATTCGAACCACTTGTAAAGGCCGTAACAACCTTGCGCAATGAGATTGAGGATGAATTGGAAATTGTTGGAGCAGAGAATTTCAGTGAGTTTCACCGCCTTGATATTGGTAAACTCGATTCAGCAGTTCTGGACAGTACGGCCAAATTTCTGACAAGCTTAAAAGCATATTACGGACTTAAGGATACAAAAGCATCTAAAGCAAGACAGGACAAAATTGACGAGATGATGAGCACCCCGGAAGGTGCAAGAAAGTACAATCACTTGTTCTACACGTATAAAAATAAGGCAGTAAGCGATGCTGTAAAAAATGAGAATTCTATAGTCAGAATTGTTCCCTACAAGAACCGGTACTATCAGAAATGGTATCCAATATTTAATGATAATCACAAGCCTCAGCACATTCTGGATTTCGGAGCTAATTTATACCAACCCACCAAGCATTTTGCAGGAGCAATTTACGATACCTATTATTTTAATCTGGCAGTAATATGGAGCATGACTGCGTTGCTCTATATTCTACTCTATTTTGATGGGCTGAGAAAAGTCATTGAATTGATCGAAAACAGGAAGTATTTAAAGGCTCAAAGAAGCTGAAATTTTCTATTTTTGTCACGTTTTAAAAAACCAGTAAAAACCATGAAAAATCTAATGTTTAAGTATCTCACCCTTTTCGTTTTAGTGTCACTAATTGCCTGCTCCAGTAAACAGGAAACTACTGTTGAAGAAACCACGGCAGAAACGGACAGTGATGATTGGGCAATGATGGATGAATTTCACATGATTAT
>CAZCRJ010000573.1:2023-2330 GCA_964501015.1 uncultured Roseivirgaceae bacterium
AGATTCAGCCAATATTGCTCCTGCAATAGCTAACGCGGAAGAAATGGCCGGATTGGCTTCAAAATGGAATAGCAGTGAACTTCCCGCTAAAGTCAATAATGAATCTGTAAAAGCAGACCTTGCAGCGCTTTCTAACGCAGCCACAGCGTTTGTTCAAACTGCCCAATCGGGTGATGCGGCTCAGATAGGAGCATCCTTAACTGAATTGCACGATCTTTTCCACAACCTACAGAATGCCTGGTATGGTAGTAAAGAAATGCATGGTGATGACCACGACCATCAGCATTAATGCGATGAATACGAAATG
>CAZCRJ010000574.1:0-2329 GCA_964501015.1 uncultured Roseivirgaceae bacterium
TAAGCGTACCTATTTTTTTGATGTAAAATCAACCCGTTCAAATGATTTTTATGTAACCATTACGGAAAGTAAAAAGCGTTTTCGGGAAGATGGCTTCACGTATGAGAAGCACAAAATCTTTCTGTATAAGGAGGATTTTAACAAATTTCTGGAAGCACTTACCAGTACCATAGATCATGTTAAACAAGAATTACTGCCGGATGTTGATTTTAGTCAATTCGATCATGAGCGTGCGCATCACGAACGGCAGGAACATCATGATGCTGAGCCTGCTGTTGAGCCCGCCCCAACAAATGGTGATTCTGAATTAAAGTGGGATTAATGTCCAGCTACTTTTGAGAAGCCCTCTGTTTAGCAGGGGGCTTTTTTTATGCCCGTTAAAAGCGGAGCAATTGCCTTATTGCGACTATATTTGCGCCCTGTTTTAACTAACCAAAGCGATTACATGAGTTTGCAATGCGGTATTGTAGGGTTACCAAATGTTGGTAAATCAACTCTTTTTAATGCAATTTCTAACAATAAAGCGGAAGCCGCCAATTTTCCATTTTGTACGATAGAGCCAAATATTGGGGTTATTACGGTGCCTGATCCAAGGTTAAAAGTTCTGGAAACATTGGTCAACCCTCAGCGGGTACTGCCTACTACTATTGAGTTTGTTGACATTGCTGGGTTGGTAAAAGGTGCCAGTAAAGGAGAAGGGTTGGGTAATCAGTTTCTAGCCAATATTCGCGAGGTGGATGCTGTCGTTCATGTTGTCCGATGCTTTGATAACGATAATATTGTCCATGTTGATGGAAGAGTCAATCCGGTTTCAGATAAAGAAATTATTGATACAGAACTTCAATTAAAAGATCTTGAGTCTGTTGAAAAGAAGGTACTACGGGTAGAAAAAATAGCTAAAAGTGGCGATACAAAAGCTCGTAAGGAACTGGCAACGTTGCAGCAGTACAGAGATGCTCTGTTGGAAGGACAAAATGCACGGGCTGTTCAGGTTGCTGATGAAGACAAAAAGGCCATAGAAGATCTACAACTACTAACTGCCAAGCCGGTACTTTATGTTGCCAACGTTGATGAAGCGTCCGTCTTAACAGGGAATAAGTATGTTGACGCACTTCGCAACCTGGTAAAGAATGAACAGGCAGAGGTAGTGGTTATCAGCGCAGCGATAGAAGCGCAAATTGCCGAGTTGGATAATGAAGAGGACCGGGAGACCTTCCTAAAGGAATACGGTTTGGATGAGTCAGGATTAAATAAACTCATTCGGGCCTCCTATAGTTTGTTGAATCTGATCACCTATTTTACTGCAGGAGAAAAGGAAGTACGTGCATGGACCATTAAAAAGGGCTGGAAAGCACCCCAGGCAGCAGGCGTAATACATACTGACTTTGAAAAAGGATTCATCAAAGCAGAAGTAATAAAATTACCTGATTATCAGCACTATAAGACTGAACATGCCTGCCGCGAAGCAGGTAAAATGGCTATTGAAGGCAAGGAATATGTAGTGGCGGATGGAGATATTATGCATTTCCGCTTCAACGTGTAAATAATCCGTTAAAAGACTTTTTCTGATTTTTATAATTTTTTCGTAGTTTTATAAACTGCTCATTATCAGCTAACAGTGAGGCTTTAGGTTTAGTTATTTTTTAACCACGAATATTTTTTAAAGGCTTGAGAACCAGGATAATTTTTTCGCTGAAGAACAAAGGTGCATACGTTCCCTTTCACCATCAATATTTGCTGGCTCAGTTCATAAAAGGGTTATTGATGTTTGGTCCTGATAAATCCTATCAGGGTTATACTCAATTCAATTTTTCCGGATTAAAAGGCCAGACTAAAATAAGCAGGAAGGGACTACATTATTATTCGTCAAAAGTTACGTTGGTATTTGCTTGTGCCGATCAGACCTTTCTTAATTACTTTATAGCCCAACTCTTTGAACAAAAAGATATCATGCTGGGAAGTTTGCATCTTGTACCCGAATCCATTGAAAATGAAATACCGGTAGAGATACATGGGGAGACAAGGTTTCTTTGTATTTCACCCATTGTTCCGGTTCAAGCATCTTTCAATGGCGATGAGGGTAAAAAATTCATTACTCCGGAAAGTGATGAATTTTCAGACCTGCTATACGATTCAACCTTAGCACGAATGGAGGCAACTGGAAGGTATTCATCAGAAGTACTGACCGCTTTCTATAAATTTCAGATTGTGCCGGATCCGGGTTATTTACAACGCTTACAAGCTTCTCACAAGAAATTTGCCCGTATTTATCCTCTTTATGATAATGATGTGAAATTTGAAATCAGGGGGTATACGTTTCCGTTTACGC
>CAZCRJ010000575.1:0-2318 GCA_964501015.1 uncultured Roseivirgaceae bacterium
ATCCCGCTCTGCCGGATCAATTGCCGCTACCGACAATGCTGCCAGCGCCTGGTTTGCCGCACCAATGCTGTTGTAATGACCACTCCATAAGGATTCACAAAATTTGTTTGTGGGCGTAAGGGTAAAATTATCAATGTCGCCAACAGGCACTGCCTGATCGGTGGGTGAACTTCCTTTATCCGCATCGTCAGACATGATGCTGCTTACAGAGATAAAAGCAAATCCATGAACATCGCCATTTCCCCACGAATCTCCTTGTAACAAACTATGGTACACACCGGTCACTAACTTTTGTGCCAAGGCCGGATCAGACTGAGTTGTTACTCCACCCTGCACCGGAATCTCTAAAAAATCTTCACTACACGACACAACGCCAACACTAATCAGCGTGCTGAGTAAACCGTATTTTATTAAAGATGCTCTATTCATTTCCATCTAGATTTAGAACCCAACATTTATTCCAACTGCTATAGTCCTCGTAGTAGGATATGCACTCAACTCAATGCCCGAACTGATCGGATCGCCAGGCAATTCAGGAGTAAAGCCACTATATTTTTTATACGTAAACGGGTTTTGCGAAGTCACAAAAGTCCTTAACCCGGTAATGTGCAAGCGCTGCAGCAGTGCTGATGGAAACGTATAGCCAATAGACAAATTATTTATCCGGATAAAATCTCCGGATTCAACATAATAGGTGGATGCCAGTTGGTTACCAACATTAGCACCCGGTTCTGTCTGGTTCCTGTTGGAAGATGTCCACCGGTTATAGACTACGTCCCGCTCAACATTATCCTTGCCCTCTACCCGCACGGCCTTCTTGCCGTTGTACACTTCATTTCCGGCATTACCATAAAAGGCGAGACTGAAATCCCACGCTTTGTAAGTTGCAGAAAGATTCAACCCGAAATAAGCAACAGGTTGGTATGAGCCGGCAAATACCCTGTCATTGTCATCTATTACACCATCATAATTTGCTGCAAGGTTTAGTCCGAAATATGCGACAGGCTGGTAGGATCCGGCAAATACGCGATCGTTATCATCTATTCTACCATCATTATTCTTATCGAGGTATTTAAAATCACCAGCTTTGGCATTGGGCTGAATGATTGCACCCTCGCTTGACGTGTACGAATTTACTTCATCAACTGAATTGAAAACCCCGAGTACTTTTAAAACATAAAAACTACCGATTGGTTGCCCGTTATCGGTGAAGGTGGTAAACCCTTGTGCACCGCCAATACCTCCACCAAAAATTCCCTGACCTCCATTTAACTCTACAACCTGGTTCTTGTTGAAGGTAACGTTGGCATTAATGGAATAGGAAAAGTTAGGATTGACATCAGTCTGCCAATCGAGTACCACTTCAACACCTGTATTCTGAATCGATGCGACATTGGTTAAGATTACACCATCAATATCACCCACGGTACGGGGGATGGGCACATTTATCAATGCGTTGTTAACTTTTTTATTGTAGTAATTAATTTCACCGGTAAGTTTTGATTGCACTAAGGCAAACTCCAACGCCACATCATATTCTTCTGTAATCTCCCAGGTGATGTTCGGGTCAATGATTTGGTTAATCTGGGCTCCGTTCGTAGCTGGCGTTACACTTCCATTAAACGGGTACGCCCTATTTAAGGCTACTGTTTGGGTGAAGGCATTGGTAGGAATCTGATCATTTCCCACTTTTCCGTACGATGCTCTTATTTTAAGAAGATCAAAAATATTCTGATTCTGCATGAAGCTTTCACGACTCATGATCCAGGCAAGTCCAAGAGAAGGGTATTGTTGCCACCGGTTTTGACTGGGTAAACGTGAACTTCCATCAGATCGTAATGTTGCTGTTACAAGGTACTTACCCAGGTATCCATAATTAACCCTTGCCAGATAGGAGTTCCTGGCCCATGCGTCACCGCCACCATTATTTTGGGATGTGTTGGCATCTCCAATCCCGATATACCAGAGGTTAGGATCGGCCGGTACATCTCTGCGTGAGGCAGAGGAAAAAGTAAGATCAAATTTCTCTGCAGTTGCACCCCCTAAAAATACGAAGTCGTGATCCCCAAAGTTTTTGGTAATGGTAAACGTATTATCCCACACCCACCGGAAACTCTGTGATTGTTGAATTGTTAAACTGCTTTGATCACGATACTGGTTTCCGCCTGCAGTTATAAAGGTTTCTTCATCCGCATCAAATTGATAATAATACCCGCGGTTCAATGAAGTGCGCCAGTCTACCCCTAATGAAGAGCGCAATGTTAACCACGGAATTGGGGTGTAATCGATAAAGGAAGAACCCTGAAGGCGGTTTTCCT
>CAZCRJ010000576.1:0-2317 GCA_964501015.1 uncultured Roseivirgaceae bacterium
TTAAGAACTACGTTTACACCCGGTAAGGAGGAACCATCTTCTGATGATGTTACCCTTCCGGAGACCATTCGCTCTTGCGCCAAAACATCGCCTGTGGCGAACATCAGCAAGAGCGAACCTACTAGTAAAAGTCTCTTCATAATATTAAAGTTTAGTTTGGTTAAAAGTACTTAAAAAGATTTTTTTACCAAGTACCATCAATAAAAAATTTGGGGATGTGTAAGTATCAATTCAAATATGCTGCATTTCATACCCCTTTAAGTCGAAATTCTAAGTGGTTATTTTTAAGAAAATAGCTCTATTATCACATATAAATCTTAGGAATGAATCATTCAGTAACACAGTTCAAAATCGGACAATTCCAAAGGGCGACTTGTTCAGCTTACTACAATACCCTATTAGGGTATGCAATATGCAATATGCCCTAATGTATCTGACAATCGAAACCGGTTTGCCAAATCTGAAGAGGTTGAAACAACATTATTGTGATCCGAATTAAAGGCTAGTTATTCAGGGGATGAACGTCACCACAACAGTGAAATCATCAGGTAACCTGGGCACCAAAGCTGCATAATAGATAACAGAGTTTGTTCCCTGTGCCACTTCCTCAACCTCAAGTGTATAGCGGTACTTTTTTGCACCGCAATCTTTCAAAATAGATTGTGACACCAGTGTAACATCATTGGCAAAGGGTTTTATGCCGACCAATAATGTATAGGTATTAAAATCGATGACGGGTGCGCCATCCAGGCAGCTTACCAGAAAACTATATTGGTTTTCCGTTTTTATTATATAAAAGTTTTCAACTGAAGGATCAGCCGAGAAACTACATTGCTTGTCTTTTGAAATATCTTGCCATAGTGATTCCGGTAATATCCGAATATACGATGAAGATGAACACTCGTAGGGCCCGACAACTTCCTTATTACACCCTGTTGTCAGTAGGATTATGTGTAGTAGGAGATAGAGTTCTGATTTCATCATACACGTTTCTATATACTTGCCTAATAATCATTCATAAAACTATTTCCCCTAAACTTATTCGGATTAAGTAGTGGTATATTCCCTAAATAGTATTGATTTATTCTGGCAATTACCTCATTGGCAATGATTGCCTGTCCTCTAGGGTTCAGGAAAAATCCATCCGAAGAAAAAATTCCATTTTGCAAAAAATCTGGTTTGGCTGGCACACCATTAATCTGAACACCTACAAACGAGAAGAAGGGCTTAAAAAATTCATTCAGGTCTATCAATTCAATGTTTTCATTATTCATTGCAACCTCATTAATAATAAAATTGTATTCCTCTATCCTGAGTGCAACAGACTCTAATTGTTTCTGTGTCAATACAACCTTTTCAGCAAGTTGAACTGTCGTGCCATAACCATGCATTCCCAGCTTACTTTTATTAGGCAGGAGAATACGTTCAGATGAAAGTAGTTGCCGCCATTTAGGGATTATTCGACCATCCTGCAAGGTTGCATCAGGCAGGGATTGATCTACGATAACTGCGCCCCAGCGGTTTGGTGCATCCGCAGCAAATTCTATATATGGCCTGCGTTGTTCCGGAGTTACACCCGGAGTATTAAAATTCCATTCCGTTACATCGGTGTTAAAGGAAACATAAAAAGCATTAGCCTGAGCAGCCTGTACAAAGGTTAAGACTTCATCCAGAATGGGTGAAGTCGCTGTCACATAAGGCGTAACCAGAATGTCTGGGATATTGAGCAGTACCGCCTTTCGGTTATCTACTACCAGTTGATCCACAAGATTCTCCAATGCACTTCTGAAGACTTCCGGAGCTACTGCGTCATGTTGTCCTGGTTTATCTGCATTCAAATTACCAGTCGCTCCGTGCATCACATATCGGAGAATATCTTCTGTACCCACATGAATAATAAGGAATGAAGGTTCACGTAAAAGTACCTCATTCCGTAGCGTGGAATTCGCATTGACCTGGATGCGTTTAAAATATTCGTTACGGTCTGCCAGCAAGGGATCGTCAACATCGGTAATACGCAATCCCGGAATGCTCAGGTCATTTACCTCTTGCTTTACTCCGGAAAAAGGTACTGGTGATTCACCATCTGTAGTGAAGAGCTCCGGCATGGGGGCTGTTAGCGAAGTATAGGCTAACCTGAATTTTCCAACAACGTAGGGTGACTCGAAGAATTGATTTACCCCATTTTCCGAAGCTATAGCTGCCTGGCTAAATTCCATATTTTCAAGTTGCTCTGCAAACCGTTTGGCGTAGGAGTTCTGCTGACCATCAGCATACAGTGCTCCATCCATAAGCCCTGAAGCATAGGCATCACTCA
>CAZCRJ010000577.1:0-2308 GCA_964501015.1 uncultured Roseivirgaceae bacterium
CCATGATTGGATAATAACAAATTTGAAATCGGCCGTCTGGCTGTATTTATGTAATGATGGGTAGGGGCTAATCAACTCAATCTCTCCCGAATCGGCCATTTCGTGCACGATCTTATTGAAGAGCAGGTTGATGCGATGATCGGCCTTGAATCCCAGTTTTATCCGAACGAAGAAACATTTTTTCGGAATGATGGTGTCAACAGCATATTTACTGGTATACGGACTGTCAACCGTATCAATATGCAGGAACCAGTATACATCTGCCCGCTTGGGTCGTTTACGGAACATGGAGTAGATGATGTTTGAATCGATATACCGTTTACTGTCGGCCACCGCCAGAAAAACAAGATTGGTTGCTTCTTTTGGAATCGTCTCATCCGACTGAAGATCTTTTATCATCTCTACATAATGCTTCAGGTCTACAAACTCCGTATGACGAGTGCGCAATCTGCGGGCACGCAACTGAACAAACAATACCAGGAACAATGCACCGGCAATGATGAACGCAAACCAACCACCATGACTGAACTTACTCAGGTTAGAGATGAGGAACATGATCTCCAAGGAAAAGAAAAGGAGGGCCAACCCAATCGCACGAATGGTAGATTTTCGCGAAAGCGAAAAATAATAAACGAGGAGAGAGGTGGTCATCAGCATATCGATAGTAATGGCCAGACCATAGGCGCCTTCCATTGCAGCCGACTCTTTAAAATATAATACCACCAAAATGCATCCACTCATTAATATCCAGTTGATGGACGGAATATAGATTTGCCCTTTTAACTGGCTTGGATAGCGCACGCGCGTCATGGGCCAGAGCTTAAGTTTCATGGCTTCGTTCACTAGCGTAAACGTTCCGGATATTAAGGCCTGGCTTGCAATGATGGCCGCACTGGTGGCAATGGCAATGCCTAAAGGTAAAAACCATTCGGGCATGATGGCATAGAAAGGAGTTTGTTCGCCCAGAACTGTTCCTTCCTGTTTCATCAACCATGCCGCCTGGCCGAAATAATTAAGCAGTAAGGCAGTTTTTACAAAAGTCCAGCCGACACGGATATTGCTCTTTCCACAATGGCCCAAATCCGAGTATAAGGCTTCTGCCCCGGTGGTACACAAAAACACGGCACCTAAAATCCAAAAGCCGCCCGGGTATTGGGTAAGCAGATTATATGCATATACTGGATTGACAGCTTTGAGCACCATCGGATTTTGAACCAGTTGAATTGTGCCCAACGTGCCAATGGTAACAAACCAAACCAGCATAACCGGCCCAAACGTTTTGCCTACTACACCGGTACCAAATTGTTGAAACACGAATAGGCCGATAAGAATAAAAATGACGATCTGAATGATAGGAAGGTCGGGGTTGAAAATCTTCAGTCCTTCCACCGCTGATGAAACACTGATGGCGGGAGTAATGAAACCATCGGCAATAAGTGTGGCACACCCGATAATGGCCGGATACACAACCCAACCTGCCTTATACCGTCTTACCAATGCGTATAAGGCAAAAATTCCGCCTTCACCTTTGTTATCGGCATTTAAAGCCAGGTAAATGTACTTGGTGGTGGTTACCAGGAATAGTGTCCAGAACACACAAGATAGTCCTCCAAGAATCAGGTCTTCAGAGATTTCATGTTCACCAACTATAGCACGAAATACATAGAGGGGCGATGTGCCGATGTCGCCATAGATGATTCCGAGGGAAATCAATACACCTGCAGTGGAGAGGGGTGTCTGGTGTTTATGATACGATTCTAACGCCATGAGCTGAAAACAAAAGTAATCGAAAAGCTTATTGGATTGCTATTGAAGAGAATTTTTTGACGGTTGGCAATAAGGATGTATACTGGTGCCGCTAACGATGATGAAAAATAGTGGACCTTCACGTCAGGTTATTCCATCCTTATTTCGGCTAATGATCAACCGGTTACTCTTATCGTATGAGAAGTAACTCCAGAACCAATTAAGAAATACCAAAAACTTATTCCGAAAGCCAATAATGTATAACAAGTGCACGAACAACCAGACTATCCAGGCAAAAAAGCCCTGAAGTTTAATGCCCTTAATATCCACAACAGCTTTATTCCGCCCGATGGTTGCCATGGATCCTTTATCGAAATACCGGAAAGGTTTCATTGGCTTTTTATGAATGGCCCGTCTCAGGTTTTTGGCCAGCAGTCTGCCTTGTTGCATAGCGGGTGGGGCCATCATGGGGTGTCCATTTGGTGCAACAACATCACCCTCCATAATAGCAGCATCACCAATGGCGAAAATAGTATCATACCCAACCACCCGGTTAAAAGTG
>CAZCRJ010000578.1:0-2301 GCA_964501015.1 uncultured Roseivirgaceae bacterium
GAAGGCGAGCATATCAAAAAACGGGTTAATTATCCGGTTGAGCAAGTGGTATTTTGCGGTTCCCGCATGACGGGGATAGTGTGCTACGGGTACTTGTACAATTTTTCCTCCGTACAACATAATCAGGGCCGGAAGAAATCTGTGCATGCCTTTAAACAGGGGGATACGTTTGGCAATATCGGCCTTCATAATTTTTAACGGACATCCGGTATCTATAATGTTATCCTGTATTACCCAGTTCCGGATGGCGTTGGCAATTTTGGAAGATATTTTCTTTATAAAACTGTCATTTCGTTTTTGACGATACCCCGTGATGAGATCATAATCGGGCATGTATTGCATAAGGTTGATAAAATCGGCTGATTTAGTCTGCAAATCGGCATCCATATACCCGATCCAGGGAGTTTGAATATGTTCTATACCAGCCTTTAACGCAGCACTTAGTCCTCCGTTTTTGCTTAGAGAAAGATAATGAAACCGGGCATCACGCTCATGCAGTTGCTCAATCAGTTTGAGGCTGTTATCAGACGATCCATCGTCAACAAATAAAATTGCTGTGGGTATTGGAGATATCTTTAAAAAATGGGAGAGATCAGCCTCCAGTTCAGCAAGGCATTCTTCTTCATTAAAGACGGGTATGATGATGGTTAACACGAAAACATGAATTAACTGAACAATGATTTTTGAAAACAGTTAAAGTACGGCTGGCAATCTGAAGAAATTCTGAATCGGCAAAATAGGATATACGGATCTTTGTCCATGCAATTATGGGAGTCAGTAGGCTTTCAACAATGATCCACTTCATCCGTACGACTAAAATAATCGCAGAGATTGATATCTTACGCACTGCTTTTGATGCTGGTAAAACCGGTATTTAAGAAAATGCCGAACTATGTTGAACTCACTAGTCCATATTTTAAAGAAATCACTCTAAATGGCTCTTTTCATCAGAAATTCCATCCTTTTTGCCTTTGTAGTGACACCCACTTGTTCGCTGGCCCAGAAAAAGATTCTTGGCTTTAGTGCGTTAACCGACACTGTTGCCGTTGAAAAAAACGGCTTCTTTTTGCTTCCCCTTTTATACTACACTCCCGATACAAGGTGGGCCTATGGTGCGGCAGGCGTTTACTATTTTAAAGTACAGCCCAAATATGACCATGAGAAGTTAACCCGCATATCCTACATACAATTTCTTGCCGACTATACCCAGAATAAACAACTGGATACATGGAGCGTATGGAATATTTTTTCCCGGAATGAAAATTACCTTTTCAAAGGCGAATTGCGCTTTCGCGATTTTCCCGACAGGTATTACGGCATCGGAAACAATACTCCTTCATCAGCCGAAGAAAAATATGCGTACAACCTGATCAGCATAAAAAACCTGGCGATGAAACGTATCAAACCTTCACTCTTTGTTGGCCTTGATTACCATTTTGAATACGAATATAAATTTCGCTATACCGAAGGCGGAGCACTGGCAGATGGATCTATAACCGGGTACAGGGGAGGAATTGGATCAGCCATCGGTTTTGTCGGGGTGCATGATAGTCGCGATAACGCCATCAATGCCCGCCATGGAAAACTGATGGAGCTTTCAACCTATTTATATACCCCTGTTCTTGGCAGCACATTTTCCTTCTTCAGTGCCAACGGAATTTATCAGCATTATTGGTCATTCGGAAAGAAACAATCACTGGCCCTGCAGGCAAAAGTAAGACTTAGCTATGGTAGGGTTCCGTTTCTGGATTTGTCCACGGCCGGAGGCGATGATTTATTGCGCGGCTATCCCAAGAACAGGTTTCGCGACAAGCATTTTGCCGGCACACAACTCGAGTACAGGTTTCCGGTAATCTGGCGGTTTGGTATGGTAGCTTTTGCCGGTTTGGGCGATGTGTTCACCTCGCCTAATGATATTCGTATTTCTACGCTTAAATATTCTGTTGGCTCCGGGGTACGGTTCATCGTGAATACTGCCGAACGCCTCAACCTTCGGTTCGATTATGCCGTGGGAAGGGAAGGAGGGTATTTTTATTTCTCCGTGGCAGAAGCGTTTTAAGAATTATTATTTTTTAGTAGCAATTAGTTTGATCATTTTATATGTGCAAAATCAAACTGGTATCTTTACACCTTTTCAATCAGCATGATCAACGCCACCGAACAGGACGAACGGGAATACCTCGAACACATCAAGGAAGCCTTGCTGCTGTCCATCAGGCGTGCCGATGAATTGGTGAAGGAACATTCTGAAGAACTGCGACAAAAGAAACAATACATCTATGAACACCAGTCGGGCATGGA
>CAZCRJ010000579.1:0-2295 GCA_964501015.1 uncultured Roseivirgaceae bacterium
TTTCCATGCCCCATCAACAGACCGTTTGCTTTTAGGATTGCGTAGGATGCATCCTTTTTGTCAGCGCGGTTATTCAATCCGGTGAGTGAGGCATTAACGTCACTAAAGATAATTCGGGTAAGTTCATTTCCCTTTTCCGGGTATTCTTCAATGGTAATGCGGGAACTCACTAACTGCAGGGTATCAATCTTAATCCTCCACTTTGCATTAACAAACCCCTCCATAGGTAGGGGTATGGTAAAATCCCGCAAAAAGGGAAGGCGCTTGTCTTTAAAGGAAAACAAATCAAGCGACTGGATAACAACTCTGGAAACGATGAGCGTGCTATCCGAAAGGCTATCAAAAGCAACGCCATCCAGGGTAAGGCGGGGGATGGAAATATTTACCCTGCCCGCTTGTTCGCCCAGAAGTTGCGCAAATTTATACTTGCTGTAATTGGGAATTAATAAGACCGAATCAAATTCAATCGTTCTATCTCGTGTACTGAAGGAAAGTTTTTTAATTGTACCGCCATACATTCCCTCCTGCCTGCTTAATTGGATATTCTTTGCTGTACCCTTATACTGCTTTACCGAAGGGTGCACTGTGTTAGTGGTATCAAATCGTACCGCTACATCGTTGAGGTTTAAGTCAATCGTAGCTGAAAGACTCTCTATGGTGTCGGTCATAATGTTAACCTTAATTGCATGCAATACAATGGATGGGCTCCTAAAGTGTTTGACGTCTGATTCCAGCGTCTCCCTAATCCGAATTATGGCACTGTTTGGCTGTACCATTCCGGAATCCAGTACGATTTCGCGAATCTGGATAGTTTTATTCCTTGCCAATTGGTACAAGCTTATCCCTTTTACTTCAACCGAATGGATCCACAGAATATCTGGAATTGAATTGATAGAATCAGGAACAGAACTCCACTCGAGGTCGTTGAGATAAATTGACCTGGTAAACAGATCAATGGTAACCCGTTCGACCATTCCATTATGTGAATAAATCCTGTCCCTAATTTTCTGCTCCAGGTAAGTGGTCAGTATCCGGGGGGCAATCCATCCCATTAGCACAAGACCCAGAAACAGGAGTGTGATCCATAGAATAATTCGTTTGCTACGTAGTTTCATTCGCGGTGGTCCGGTTCATTCCATTCGAAAGTGTATGGTGTGGACTAGTTACCGTGTATAAATGTATGCCAAACGTGATTCGAGAAGATTGCAGACCATTAGCGGTAAGGAGCGCAGTATTGTTTCCTATTAACCCACCATTGGGGCAAAATATTCACAACAACACGTACAGGTGCCAACCTTTATGGCTGTCTGCCGCATATTTAATGGCATGATTTTTACCTATGGGCACTTATGAAAGATACCCTAATAATTTTGCTGACTTTTTTTGCAGGTTATGTTTTATCGATTGGGATGTTCATTTTACTGGCGAGGTTATTCTTTCCATTATTTACGAAAGAAGAGCTAAAAAACCGTAACAATGCAGTCAGTGTACTCCGATAAACCTGCTCCATGAGAAATGCCATGGTTATTGATGATGAACTTGATATATGCCTGATGGTTACCAAACATCTCCAGAAGATGCATTTTCAAACCAGTTATGCCATGTCTGTTGAAGAAGCCAGGCAAAAAGTCGATTTGCCTGAATGCGACCTGGTGTTTATCGATTTAACCCTACCCGATGGCTCCGGTTTTGAGGTGATGAAATTGGTAACAAACCTGAAGGTAGATACCAAAATCATCATTATCAGTGCGCATGAGAATGAATCGGCTAAAGCATTGGGGATGGGGGCAAATCTTTTCATCACCAAACCCTTTACTACTAAAAATATTAATGATGCCCTTGAAACATTGCATTTTTTACACCCTTAAGCCATCTTTTCGCTGACGAACCAAAACTAGCCACCGGATATCTGTATTTCCCAATTACCCCCGTAAGAAGCCTTACAACGGCTATTCTATGGCCTAACCTGTAATCTATGTAAGTTTTGAGCCCGAAGATACAACACATCGGGCATGGATTGTTGTCACCTTTGTTTGGTAAATTTTTCCAAACGCACTGATGTCAAGTCTCCATACCATTTCCAAAGCCAGCATATTAGTTATTGACGATGATCAGGACATTTGCCTGGTATTATCGAAATTCCTTACCAAAAATGATTTTGCCGTCAGTATTGCCCATACAGGCGAAGAGGGCTTACTGTTGTTACGTGCCAACCACTATGATCTCATCCTTTGCGATTATAAGTTACCGGATGCAACCGGTATTGAGTTATTGCAAAAAGTGAAGATTCTTAAT
>CAZCRJ010000580.1:0-2292 GCA_964501015.1 uncultured Roseivirgaceae bacterium
GGTAGAAGGACTGACGCTTACCTTATCCAGGGAGTTTATGGTGCTGGTAGGCATTTCCTTTCTCCTGGCAATTGTTCCGTCCTGGTATTTCCTGGGCCAATGGCTGGATAGTTTTGCCTACCGGATAGAATTAAACATTATAATATTCTTATTGGCAGGATTTCTGGCATTTGCCGTGGCTTCATTGACTATAGGGTTTCAGGCGCTTAAAGCGGCCAAAGCAAATCCAGTGAATTCTTTGCGCTACGAGTAAACTTTCGGGGTACCGGAAGTTCAGAAATACATAATGGGATATTTATGTAATAGCTTGATCAATAGTTACTTATATTGCTCAATGTTAAATAATTGTTAAACCGGTTAACATTCCGGATACATTTGCTACTTTGGAAGTTCAATCATCAACAGTATGAACAAAAAGAAAGCAGTAAAGAAGGATTTAGAAGGTAAGTTTTCTGGAACGATAAACGAAGTAGTTGCTAAAGAAGACCCTAAGCCCTCTAAAAAAGTAAAGAAGATAATCCGCAAATCGTCAAAACAGCTGGCAGAAGCTGTTATAGCGGACACTAAAAAGGCAAAGAAAAAATCAGTGAAGGCTGAAAAGAAGGCCTCAAAATCCGTAAAGAAAAATGGTGTATTGGTTAACGGATCAAAACCTAAGCCTAAGAAAGATAAGAAGGCGCCAGTTCCTGCAGTTGAAGCGGTAAGCTAAAAATACTCTTTATTATACTATGTGAATCCCACCTTTCTTAGCGTGGGATTTTCTTTTTTGGAGATATTCCAGAATAGAAACATTCATCAGAATGAGCAACATACCATAAAAGGTATCCTCTACCGGAATAGTGCCCATCCGTATGGATAAGTTTTCAGCATCATTATACCATACTACCTGGTCTTCAATAAAGGATCCCGTTAAAATTCCGTTAATAATAAAAAATGGAATTAAGATAAACAGATAAGAAAAGTAAAACCTGCCCAGGTAATCCGGTTTGTTACGATACAACAGGAATACAAGGTATAGCGCCAGCGCAATAAACGTTACTGAAGTATACCATAAGGTGATGTTGATGATGCCCAGGATAAATATAATCACGGCCAACGTAATGGTAATGTGATTTTGATACGGTCCAAAATAATCCTTCTTGATCAGGTAGGAGAGCGCATGGTACGTAAACACGCAGGCGTAAGGTATACAAATGAAGAAAAGAATTTCTTCTATTGGTAAACTTCCAACGTACATACCTGATAGATATCGGGGATTGAATCCCCATACACCTAGCTGTGTAAAGTACTCATCCCATAAAATAAAAATAACGGCAGGAAGTAGAATGGCTACCCAGAGATGTTTCCACTTTTTGTAAAAGGGAGCAGGAGAGTAGAAACTGAAAATAAGTGGCAGACTAATTGCCAGAACATCCAGCCACAGGTAAAGGTATTTTTCGGTAAACACGATTTATTGCGTTTCCTGTCGTTCTTTTTTCAATACAAACTTCTTTGGTTCGTATTTTTTCGGTGCATAGAGGAAACCGAATGCTTCACAATTTTCTTTGGTGTGTTTGGCATGATGAACATAATGCGCATTGATCATGCGCTGCAGGTATTTACTGCGTTTTGCCGGGCGCCACCGAATGCGCTGATGTACAATTACATCGTGAAATACCAGATAGAAAATTCCGTACCCTAAAATTCCTAACGCAACGGCAAACAGGTATGGATTTCCGGTTGTGGACGAATACCAGAACAATGCTATTGAAGGTAAACTGAAGACTACCGCAAACCAGTCATTCTTTTCCAGGGCATGATCGTGTACAGTATGATGCGACTTATGCCATACCCAAAGTACGCCATGCATGATGTATTTGTGAGAAAACCAGGCTACAAACTCCCAGAATAAAAAGGTGGAGATTGTGATCAACGCACATATGATAAAAACGGAGATACTCATACAATCGCTTCTGCTTTTTTACTGAAATACTTTTCCAACACTTGAAAACGATGCTCAAAAATACGATTTACCTCACGCCCAACAAAAAGCCAGTTGGCTAATCGCCCAAGTAGTCCAAAGGGGATGGCATAGTTAACTTCATCGGTCATCTCAACGCCTCCATGTACTTCTCTGAAATGGTGCTGGTGGTGCCAGAGGGCATAGGGTCCAAAGCGCTGTTCATCTACGAAATAAAAGGGTTCTTGTACATGAGTTATTTCCGTCATCCAGTTCATGGGAATATACGGCAAACCATATACGATATAGCGGATTACCTGTCCGGGATACATTTTCGGTCCACCAGAAATGTA
>CAZCRJ010000581.1:0-2287 GCA_964501015.1 uncultured Roseivirgaceae bacterium
AATCATAAAGGGAAAAGCAACTGAGTAAACACCCGCAAGTGAAAGTGAAGGTTAATTTTAAGGAGATACTACTTTGGGAAGACCAGCACTATATGGTGGTGAATAAACCTCCATTTATTGCAACCCTGGAGGATCGTTCAGCCCCGGTCAACCTATTGGCACTGGCACGATCGTATGTTCCGGATGCGCAGGCTTGCCACAGATTGGATAAGGATACATCGGGGGTTCTTGTGCTTGCAAAAAACCCTGAGGCTTACCGGAATTTGAGTATTCAGTTTGAGAAGCGACAGGTACAAAAATTCTACCAAGCCGTTGTAGATGGTATTCATGATTTTCGCAACCTGCTGGTGGATGCCCCGATTGCTAAATCAGACGATGGGATTGCTAAAATCAGCAAACGTGATGGGAAACCAGCACAAACATATTTTACAACACTAACGGCATTCAGGTTTCATACTTTGGTAGAATGCAGGCCCATAACAGGTCGGATGCACCAGATCCGAATCCATTTATCCGTTGAAAAGGCTTCTATTACCGGTGATGAACAATATGGAGGTAAGCCTTTTTTTTTATCAAGTGTTAAAAGAGGGTATAACCTCAAAAAATTGGCGGAAGAGCAGCCGATCATAAAAAGAATGGCATTACATGCCAAAAAACTGATTTTTCACAACCTGAATGACGAGGAAGTATCTGTTGAAGCCCCATATCCAAAAGATTTCCAGGCCCTCATCAGGCAATTGGAACTTAATCGTTGACAGTTATTTATGAATATTTTCCGGCTTGATGTGTAAAATCTGAACTGAACTTGCATTTCAGATTGCATCCGCTTACTTTTGTGTCCCTTTTTAAAGGAAGGGCTTGTATTATTGAGATTTAACTTAGAAAAACGTGGATCATCAGAGCTATAAAACCACACATTCCAACCAGGCAGCTATTGAAAAGACCTGGATTTTGGTAGACGCAAAAGATCTGGTACTTGGCCGTGTGGCCAGCCAGATCGCCCATATTATTAAGGGTAAGCATAAAACGAGCTACTCTCCTCATTTGGACTGCGGGGACCATGTAGTAGTAATCAATGCAGAAAAAGTAAAAATGACTGGTAAAAAATGGACTGATCGTGTGATTTTCACGCACTCAGGTTTTACCGGAGGACAGCGAGAACATACACCTGCCAAGATTCGGGAGAAACACCCTGAGCGTTTGGTGGAACATGCTGTACGTGGAATGTTGCCAAAAAATCGTCTTGGACGTCAACTTTTCCGCAGCTTACATGTGTATGCCGGAACCGAGCATCCTCATGTAGCACAACAACCTAAAGAAATTAAACTATAACTATAATTCATGGAGATTTTCAACGCAACGGGTAGAAGGAAAACTTCTGTAGCCAGGGTTTATGTAAAGCCTGGCAAAGGTGACATTCTAGTGAACGCCCGTGATCTCAAGGAGTACTTCCTATCTGAGATTCACCAGACACTGGTTAAGCAGCCACTCGTGGCGCTTAAAGCCGAGAATCAGTACGATGTTACCATTAACGTAGAAGGTGGCGGTATCAAAGGCCAGGCTGAAGCGATTCGGCTGGGCATTACTCGCGCGCTTGTTCTGTTTAATCCGGAAAGCAAACCTGTATTGAAGAAAGAAGGATTCACCACGCGTGACTCCCGTATGGTCGAGCGCAAAAAGCCGGGAAGAAGAAAGGCGAGAAAGAGATTCCAGTTCAGCAAACGTTAATCGTAAACAGCAACCGTACATGGCAAAAAAATTAACTTACCAGGATTTATTAGAGGCCGGTGTCCATTTTGGTCACCTGACCCGTAAGTGGAACCCGAAGATGGCAGAGTACATCTTCATGGAAAACAATGGTATCCACATTATTGACTTGAACAAGTCGTTAGCATGTTTGGAAGAGGCATCATTTGCCATGAAGAACATTGTTCGTTCCGGTCGTAAAATCATGTTTGTCGCCACTAAAAAACAGGCGAAAGACATTGTAACCGAAGAAGCCAAGCGTTTGAATATGCCGTATGTAACGGAACGCTGGTTGGGTGGAATGCTTACCAACTTCGCTACCATCAGGAAGTCTTTAAAGAAGCTTTCGCAGATAGATAAGCTTATGAAAGATGAAGCGTATCTTAATCTTCAGAAAAAAGAAAGACTTACCCTTACACGCGAAAAAGCGAAACTTGAAAAGCAATTGGGTGGAATAGTAGACCTAAACCGTTTGCCGGCTGCACTTTTCATCATTGATGTAAAACGTGAGCACATTGCCGTTAAGGAAGCTCAAAAATTA
>CAZCRJ010000582.1:0-2285 GCA_964501015.1 uncultured Roseivirgaceae bacterium
TGAAGCAGTCCTGAAAAACCGGGAAGAAGGCATAGTAGAATTTAGATGGTCACCTGGAAACCTCACCTTTGCGGAAATACTTTCTAAAACGGGAATAACTCCTTTACCGCCTTATATAAAGCGAAAAGCAAGTACGGAAGATGTTCACCGATACCAGACCATTTACTCCCACCATGAAGGTGCCGTTGCCGCGCCTACTGCCGGATTACATTTCACGGACAATGTTCTTAAAAATCTTGAACGAAAGGGAGTTAACAGGGAATTTCTTACCCTGCACGTCAGTGCCGGCACCTTTCAACCGGTAAAAACAGAGAACGCCCTGGAACATCCGATGCACCAGGAGCAGGTGGTAGTACAAGCAACGACATTGGATGCCCTACTGAACGAAACATTTACGCTACCAGTGGGCACTACCTCTATGCGAACACTGGAAAGCCTCTATTGGTTTGGAGTGAAGCTTATTCATAATCGTGTAAATGAGTTTAATGTTGATCAGCACGATCCGTATAGAACATACCCTTCTATTCCGTCAAAAAGAGAATCACTTGAGGCGGTAAAAGCACATTTAAATGGACGCGACTACTTAACTGGACATACCTCCATTTATATACACCCCGGCTATACCTTCCGGGTTTGCAGTGGGCTGATAACCAATTTCCACCTGCCCGGCTCAACGCTTATGTTATTGGTGGCTGCATTTGTTGGCGATGACTGGAAAAGAATATACGCGGAAGCGCTCTCAAATGAATATCGCTTTCTAAGTTATGGCGACAGTTCACTGCTGCTTCCTTAATCAGATCGTCTGCAGATTATTGGTTTTCATACATCTTCAAGGCTCAATTTGGGAATTAGTGGGTCACAAAATAACGCCCCGAAATCTACCTTGAATGAATTGAATCGTTAAAGTTTTACTTGAGATAAGTATTGATAAACATTGGACAACGAAATTTTTGTCATTCAGTTGGAAAAAAATATATAAATCACCACTTTTAAATATGTTAGGCAGATTCTTTGATTGGGAAAAAAGAATTGTGGAGGTAAGGTTGAGGTCGCAGAAAGGAATAATCCCATAATTTTTAAAATAAACATAGGCGATATTCGATTCAATCTTTACATAAATACTAATGAAAAGTAGCTGGTTAAGTAAAACCCTCGACCTTCAGGAAGGCGAAGAAGGAAGGGTTGTTCTGCTCCTCGTCATGAGCTTTTTCATGGGTTCTTTTCTTGCCAGCTTTACCGTTGCTGCGCAAACACTTTTCCTTATTAACTTTAGTGAAACCGATGACTTACCACTGGCCTTTGCCATCGCAGGTGCCTTTGGTGTTGTTGCTACCGTTACCTATAATTTCTTCCAGCGGAGAATATCCTTTCGGAATCTGGCCATTGCAAGCTTACTGGTGATTACCGCCATCACGGCAATTTTGGAATTTGGTCATTTCTTTTTTACCGATCAGAATACGGTATACTATTATGGATTTACCCAGATGGTACCCTTTACCCTGATTATTCTCCTTGTTTTTTGGGGTGCCTTTAACAGGATGTTTAATGTACGACAAACCAAACGCTTATTGGGAAGTGTAGATCAGGGTGCATTGATAGCATCCCTTATCTCCTTCTTTGCGATCCCTGTTGTATTACCCCTTTTGCCTGGTGATAATGAATTTGAGAAGGTGGAGTCGCTTTATTCCATCAGCCTGGTGAGTATGGTGATCTTCACCGCACTCTTTATTATACTGTCCTCAAAATTTGGAGGAGAACGATGGTCATTAACCAAAGAAAGGGAAATCAATAAAAAAGTTTCCATAGTTGGATTCTTTAAAAATAAGTATCTTCTTTATTTATCTGGTTTTATCATCATTTCCATTATTGCTTTCAACTTCGTGGAGTACTCTTTCCTGAGTGTCTCTACGCAACGCTTTAAACCCGAAGAACTCGCCAATTTCCTTGCGTTATTTGAAGCAACCGTGGTGATCTTCAGTTTCCTTTTTGATGCCTTCGCCTCCGAGCGAATCCTTCACGATTATGGATTAAGGATTTCCATTTTAATCAATCCAATTCTTATTGCACTATTTACACTTGCTGCACTAATCATTGGCCTTACCTTCGGCTATACTCAAGATAGCCCCTCGTTCACCATATTCTTTGTGATGATTGCCATGAGTATGATCTTCATCAATGCCTCGAGGGAAGCACTGGACGAACCGGCATTTAAACTTTATCAATTGCCTGTTGCACCAAGTATTAAAATTGATGCCATAACAAAAATTGAAGGTACTGTTGCTGCA
>CAZCRJ010000583.1:0-2284 GCA_964501015.1 uncultured Roseivirgaceae bacterium
GGATGGACCATACGAACAGCCGACAGAAGGCCCTCAGCTCATTTTGAGCATATGGTGGCTATTGGAAAGGAAAAAACAGAGGTGTTAACAACACATCAGTATATAGAGGAAAATTATTCGTATAAGTGGCGAAGCAAAAGTCGATAGAGCAGGATGGAACGATAATGGAAGCATTATCAAATGCCATGTTTCGGGTTCAGTTGGAAAATGGACATGAAGTGTTGGCACACATATCTGGTAAAATGAGAATGCACTACATACGAATTTTACCAGGCGATAGGGTACGATTGGAAATGTCTCCCTATGATTTGTCGAAAGGCAGAATAGTATTTAGGTATAAGTAAAAAAAGCAGGTGCACTTTGGTGTGCCAGAGGATAATAGGAATAGTAACAAAGTGTCTGTTTGTACAGACGTAAATGGAACGAAGATGAAAGTAAAAACATCCATAAAAAAGCGAAGCGCTGATTGCAAGATTATCAGACGCAAGGGCAAACTGTATGTGATTAATAAGAAGAACCCTCGTTACAAGCAGAGACAAGGGTAATTCCTGAACTAATTCGGCTATTCAAAAAAAATTGAAACTGATAATTTAACAACATGGCAAGGATACAAGGTGTCGATGTACCGGATAACAAAAGAGGTGAGATCAGCTTAACCTACATCTATGGTATAGGCAGAAGAACCGCTCAACAAATTTTAACGGGTGCTGGTGTAAACTGGGATAAGAAGGCAAAGGAATGGACGGATGAAGAGTCAAATGCAATTCGTTCAATGATTGCTGAGAAAATCAGAGTTGAAGGATCACTTCGTTCTGAAGTTCAGTTGAGCATAAAGCGGTTGATGGACATTGGTTGTTACCGGGGTTTACGGCACAGAAAAGGCTTGCCGGTTCGTGGCCAGACCACCAAAAACAATGCGCGTACACGTAAGGGTAAGCGTAAGACAGTAGCGAATAAGAAGAAAGCCGCGAAAGGGTAATCATTAATAAGAATTAAATAAGCATAGTAATGGCCGCAGAAAAAAGAAAAGATAAAGCCAAAAAACGTGTAGTGCAGGTCGAGGCCGTTGGCCAGGCGCACATACAGGCTACTTTTAATAACATTGTGATTTCCTTGACCAATTCAACGGGTCAGGTTATTACCTGGGCATCCGCTGGTAAGATGGGGTTTAAAGGTTCTAAAAAGAACACACCGTATGCCGCTCAAATGGCAGCACAGGATTGTGGCTCAAGAGCCTTTGAGTTAGGCCTCCGTAAAGTTGAAGTATTTGTGAAAGGTCCAGGTTCCGGCCGTGAGTCGGCTATCCGCACCTTGCAAGCTACTGGCATTGAAGTAATGGCAATTAAGGATATGACACCGCTGCCACACAACGGATGCAGACCCCCTAAAAAGAGAAGAGTTTAATACCGGGTAGTTGATAAAGTTCAATTAACCGATAAGCAGAATAAGTAAACGACTGAAGAAAGACGAAACGCATCGGGGATCAACAGTCAAAAATGAAAATAGAAAATGGCACGATACACTGGCCCAAAAGTTAGAATTTCAAGAAGGTTTGGAGAGCCTGTCTTAGGTGACAACAAAGCCCTTCAAAAGAAAAACTACGCACCCGGCATGCACGGACGCGGTAAGAAAAGAAAGCAATCGGAATATGCTGTTCAATTAACGGAGAAGCAGAAAGCCAAGTACATCTACGGATTGCTTGAGCGTCAGTTCGCTAAAGTATTTGACAAAGCATCCCGTAAAAAAGGAATAACCGGTGAGGTTCTTCTCCAGTTGCTGGAAGCTCGTTTGGATAATACCGTATACCGTCTGGGCATTGCTCCAACACGCAGAGCGGCCCGTCAACTTGTTTCGCACAAACACATTACCGTAAACGGAGAAATTGTAAATATACCTTCCTACACACTACGTGCAGGCGATAAGGTAGGTGTGCGTGAGAAATCCAAGTCATTGGAAGCGATCACGCTTAGTCTTTCCATTGGTGGTGTTAAAAAATACCCCTGGCTTGAGTGGGATGGAAGCGAAATGGAGGGAAGACTCATTCATATTCCTGTTCGCCAGGATATTCCAGAGAACATCAATGAACAATTGATCGTTGAATTGTACTCGAAGTAATTCTAAACATTAATCAGAAAGCATTATGTCAATATTAGCATTTCAGATACCGGATAAAGTTGTAATGGAAAAGGCCGATGATTTTCACGGCACGTTTACCTTCAAACCCCTCGAAAAAGGCTACGGTGTTACCATTGGTAATGCACTACGCAGGATTCTTTTATCATCA
>CAZCRJ010000584.1:0-2282 GCA_964501015.1 uncultured Roseivirgaceae bacterium
GATTACGTTATTGTTGTTATACGTAAAGAAGTCTTTTATAGAAAACGAAACGGCAGCCTTTGAGTTTCTTCAAGACAGGCCGGAGGGCACCATTTTAAAAGCTGTCAGCACCCTTCAATTTATTTCTGTTCCGTTGGTATACCTATGGAAGTTTACTGTTATCGCGTTTGTGATCTGGGTGGGTTGTTTTATGTATGGCTATAGGGTAACCTATCCACAGTGCTGGGGGGTGGTAATGGGAGCTGAATTTATTTTCTTTATTCCTGAAGTGTTGAAAATTTTGTGGTTTCTGACTGTGGAAACCGACCCATCGTATACAGATATCGGAGCATTTTATCCACTGTCGCTCATGCACTTTTTCGATTACTATGCTATTGATGCACGGTGGGCCTACCCGCTCCGTGCGTTAAATATCTTTGAAGTGGTGTACTGGTTTTTTCTGGTTGCAGGCATCCATCACTATGCTCGTAAGGAAAAAAAGACTGTCTGGTTTATTGTTGTCAGTTCCTATGTGCTCATTTTCGTGTTATGGCTTGTTTTTTATGTGATTGTATACAAATAATACAGAAAACCGTTAAATCCTATTTACTTAAATAGTAACCCTAAAATCAGTATTTTCGCCCCCTGATATTCAAGAAAGCAATTGAATCAGGGTAAGGTTTTAAGTATTAGATCCACTTGAAAATCAAGAAAAAGTAATTAATCGCATTCCATCATAGCACACAGAATATGAATTTTCAGAAGGTTAATAATATCACAGGTTGGGTCATCTTTTTAGTAGCACTCACTACCTACTGGCTTACCATGGAAGAAACAGCCAGTTACTGGGACTGTGGCGAATTCATTGCCGTATCGTATAAACTTGAAGTACCCCATCCTCCGGGGGCACCCCTGTTCCTACTCATCGGCAGGATTTTCTCCTTTTTGTCGTTTGGCGATGTGACCAAAGTTGCCTACTGGATTAACTTTGCCAGTGTTTTGTCAGGTGCTTTTGCATCGCTGTTTACGTTCTGGTCTATTACATTATTCGGCCGCAAATTGTTAAACATTTCAAGGCCTGAAGAATTGACTATTGATAGAACAATCTTACTCATGGGGGCAGGTGTGGTTGGCGCCCTGGCCAACACATTTGCCGATTCTATCTGGTTTTCGGCAGTGGAGGCAGAAGTGTACGCCATGTCATCCTTCTTTACAGCATTTGTGGTGTGGGCTATGCTTAAATGGGATGTCATCGAAGATGAATCAAAAGCAAATCGCTGGCTGATTCTCATTTCCTATATGATCGGTCTGTCAATTGGTGTACACTTGTTAAACCTGGTTGCACTTCCTGCACTGGGGTTGATCTTTTATTTTAAGAAATACAAGCCCACTACCTGGGGAATTATTGCTACCCTTCTTACAAGCGGATTGTTGATCCTGTTTATCAATGACATTATCATTCCAGGTTTACCTTCATTGGCCGGAAACTTTGAAGTGTTTTTTGTCAACACCCTTGGTTTGTTTTTCGGATCCGGAGTGATCTTTTTCAGCCTTATTATCATTGGTGCATTGGTGTATGGCATTCGGTATAGCCATATACACCGTAAACCAGCGTTGAATACATTTTTATTGTCTACGGCATTTATTCTTATTGGATATGCATCGTATGCACTAGTCGTGATCCGATCGAATTACAATCCTCCGATAGATGAAAATGATCCTTCAGACATCATGAGTTTTGTGAGCTACTTGAAGCGTGAACAATACGGAAGCCGACCACTGCTTTACGGGCAGTATTTCACCGCGCAGATCGTAGACATCAAGGAAGGCGCTCCGCAATACCGTAAAGGCAAAGACCGCTATGAAGTAGCCGAGCGTAAAATCTCGTATGTGTACGATCCCAATCATACCACCATACTTCCACGGATATACAGCACCGATCGCCAGCACCAGGCGTTGTACCGTTCAAAACTTGGACTTAAAGAGGGTGAAAAACCTTCCTTTTCAGATAACATCCGATTCATGTTCAGTCACCAGATCTACTGGATGTATGTTCGGTATTTCATGTTCAACTTTGCCGGAAGAGAAACTGATGAGATCGGAGGCGATTGGATTGGGCCAAACAGTTGGTTTGAAGAAGTTCCGGAAATGATATCCGATAATATGGCCCGCAACAATTTCTTTATGATACCCTTTTTGCTGGGGATCGTTGGCGTTATTTACCAATCGGGAAAGGACAAGAAAAATTTCGCAGTAGTTGGATTGCTGTTTATTCTAACCGGAGTTGCCCTTGTAGTATACTT
>CAZCRJ010000585.1:0-2278 GCA_964501015.1 uncultured Roseivirgaceae bacterium
CATTCATTCGGGTAAACTTGTCAGTGATATTATTATGCGAGCTAAACAGGAAAACAACAATCGACTATGGGTAGAGCAGACTTACTGGCGCCAATGGACAAATGCCTTTAGTCAACGGTTGCGGATTGGCCGATTGGTACAAAACACGCTGTTCGGCAGTGAGTGGTCTTCTCGTATTGCTGTTTCAATTGCCATGCGGTCAGAACCAATCGCAAACATGATTATCCGCAATACACACGGAACTCCGCTTTAGAAACCACCTGTAAGTGCTTGTAATACCTGACTGCTATCCAGAAAGAACCACATAAAAAAAATATTAAGGCATGTGGCAGAAATAAAATTCAGCCACATGGTATGTGAATAATCCGCCTTTGATTCATCTTTCACCACCACACTAAACCAAACCAAAAAATACCCTACCACAGGAGAAAGTGCCAGTAAAAATTGCCAGGCATATTTAAGCTGGTAATACTGGATGAAAAAAAAGACAAACCCCGCTGCCGCCAGCGTAAATATGAGTGCAGTAAAATAAAATGTTCCGCGAATGCCCAGTTTAATACTAAGGGTGATATCCCCTCGTCTGGCATCTTCATCATGCTGATAGATCTGAGTCATTGGATAACTTCCCAGAAGAATCAGAGAGGTCAATACAGCCGGGGTCAAAATATGAGGTTTCAATACTGTTTCCAACCCAAAATCATTAAGCCCGACATAACACATTAGCAGGGTGAAAAATCCCTGAAAAATGCCGGTGATTAACCAGCTGGTAACCGGATACTTTTTTAATCGAATGGACGGGTGGCTGTAGGCTTTTGAAACCAAGCCATAAATCAGCAACATCGATGCAAAAAGAAAACTAATTTTCAGATAGCCCAATACGATGGCGAATAGGTCGAAAGTGATTGCAAGATAGTATAATCCCCGTTCTACAGGAGGGGGGTTGCGGATCGCGCCAATGCTTTTTTCGTCTTTGTCAAAATAGCTGTTATAGGCATTACTGGCGGGGTATAGAAAAAAATGAACAATTAGAAACACCCAAAACATTCGGCCGCCATCAGGGTTAGGAGAAAGAGACAAACTGAACAGAAAAACCGGAAGAAGCAGATAAGAAAAGTGTACGCGAAGGTGAATCAGGGAAGACTGTGAAAACATATTACGTGATGGTTGATCCAAATTAGACTAATTTCGGTAAAAATTGAACTCCATGAGCTTTATTACTTCCATTGGTGTTGCTGTACCCACAAATGGCTTTCAGCAGGATGTGATTGCTTCTTTTATGGAGCGGGTTATGCCGTTGAGCTATGAGGATTCCCGAAAGTTAAAAACAATTTTTCGGGCAAGCGGAATTGCGAAACGGTATTCTGTTTTAGAAGATTATGGTAAGTCATCAGGTTTTTCATTCTATCCCAACACTGAAAATTTTGAGCCGTTTCCCTCAACTGAAATGCGCCTTGAGGCTTATCGAAGTTACGCCCTTCCGCTTTGTGTTAAGGCAATTGAAAGTTGCTGCTCTTCAATTACTCCATTTTCCTATCAGCAGGTTACACATCTCATCACTGTTAGCTGCACCGGAATGTATGCCCCGGGCCTAGACATTGATCTGGTAAAAGCATTAGGGTTACGACACGATGTACAGCGAACATGCATTAATTTCATGGGATGTTATGCCGCCTTTAATGCCATTAAAATTGCAAACTCCCTGTGTCTATCGGACCCTGGATCTGCTGTTCTAATTGTTTGTGTAGAGCTCTGTACGTTGCATTTCCAAAAAGAAGTCTCAGAAGATAACCTTCTCGCCAATGCCCTTTTCGCAGATGGCGCAGCGGCACTGTTGGTTGAATCTACCCCTAAGCCCGGCTGGAATTTGTCACCAGAAATTTTTCATAATGCGTTGGCTTTCAACGGTAAGGAACATATGGCCTGGCATATCGGTAATCAAGGCTTTGAAATGTTATTGTCTTCCTATGTTCCTGATATTATTCGTACAGGAATCAGAGCGCTTTCAGAAACGTTACTTAATCGAATTGGAAAGACCATTTCAGACATCGAGTTCTTTGCTATTCATCCCGGGGGTAAGAAAATTCTGGAAGTAATCGAACATGAGCTGGGAATAACAAAAAAACAAAACGAACCTGCCTATTCTATTCTCCGCCAATTCGGCAACATGTCGTCCGTCACCATTGTCTTTGTGCTTAATTACATTCTTCAACAATTAACGCCTGAAAGTCACGGAAAAAAATTATTAAGCTTTGCTTTTGGGCCCGGGCTAACATTGGAA
>CAZCRJ010000586.1:0-1176 GCA_964501015.1 uncultured Roseivirgaceae bacterium
AAAGGTGTACCATCGTTCATCCACTTCAATTAATAAATCAGCAGTACCTTTAACGATCTCCAGTACGCGGATATCAACATTATTAAACAATCGAAGGTTGAATATCTTTTGCTGGTCTCTCTCAAGTATTCTTGGCAATTCGGTATTCAATACAGAATCACCAGGCTTCAGGGACAGTTCGCGTTTGATTATGCTTTCGCGGGTTTTGGTATTACCCAATATAAACACCCTGTTAAGGGTTACATAGTAACTTGATGAGTCGTATGCGTTTTTTTCTTTGGTTTTAGTTGATCGCTTAACGGTGTCACTCCATACAGGATTTGGATCAGAGATGGTGTATGCTGATGATGAAAAAGAAAGTAACAGACTACTTACCAGCGTCAGGAATAGTACTTTCTCATGAGCATACAGGATCAATGGTTACTGATTTTGAACAGATTTTTCTTGTCCTGAATTCCGGAAGGAACGGACTAAAACAAAAATGCCCAGCAGCACCAGGGGAATACTATAGAGCTGACCATAATTGATACCGTATGATGCGATGAACTCATACTCGGTATCAACCTGAACTTCTTTTAAATATTCATACAAGAACCGCAGGCCAAAGCAAACAATTAGAAAAATCCCAAAAATCCGGCCAGTAGGGATAGTTGCTTTTTGTCTGAACCAAAGCCATAATAAAAGAGCAAATAAGATCAGGCAGGAAATGGACTCATACAATTGGGCTGCGTGGCGCGGGATTGCAAAAGTATTGATGATAGCAGAATAGCGACCAGTTTCGTCCTGAGCTAATTGATAATTAAGTTCATTCAGCTGACTGATATGTTCTGTAACATATCGATTATTTATTAACCTGTCGGATAACCGGCTATTGATATAGGCATCCAGTTCATTCGCGTTTTGTTTATCGCGGCTGAAGTCTACAAGAATTTTAATGGCCGGATAACCCGCTTCATTCACCTCACCACTTCCCTGCAGATACCTCGCCTTATCAATATATTCATCGCGTTCCAGTATCTCGGAAACATTTCGGGTAAATACAATTCCATAGCCGGCTTGTGTTGGCTCTCCCAGGATTTCCGAATTGAAAAAATTACCCAACCGAATTAATGCTCCGGTAAGTGCCACCAGAATTACAATACGATCAAGTGTTTGGAGGTACGATTGCCCCGGCTT
>CAZCRJ010000586.1:1186-2269 GCA_964501015.1 uncultured Roseivirgaceae bacterium
ACCACAATGCAAATAAAATACCTACCGCAGCACCATGACTTGCCAATCCGCCCTCCCAGATTTTTAAAATATCCAACGGATTTGACAGATACCGTTCGGGTTCATAAAATAATACATGGCCGAGTCGGGCGCCAATAATCGTGGCCAGAACCATATAGATGGTAAGGGTATCAACATCTTTCTCAGGTTTTCCTTCCTGCTTAAATATGTAATACAATATCTGCTGACTTAACAGGAAGCCTAAGGCAAAAAGTAATCCGTACCAGCGGAGAGTGATCGGGCCAAGGGTAAAAATATCAGGGCTGCCGTTCCAGATGATGTAGCTTAATAAATTCATGGGCGCAAATATAGGGCAAAATTAAAGGATGAAAAGGTTAGGGGAGAACACTTGATTTAATCTTCCATGTTACTCAAGTGAATCTAATTCTGCAAATTCTGAAGTGAAACCGGATGAAAGTATCGGGAACCGGCACCAGGTACGCGGATCCACATTTAGTTCGTCCAGGTGAAAGGCTGGAGCCAGACGTTCGCGTTTCCATTGGTTTGCTGCCCATAGCCTGAAAAATTTACGGATATTGGACTTAAGCTGATTCCGGTCGGTGAAATCTTTCTTCATCTCGATGTATACTTCTGCGGGTGAAAGGCGGAGCAATAGGGCGTTACGCTCAATAGCTGCCAGCACTGTGTACGGCATAAGGTCATCTTCATCAGTTTGGTGCCGATCGGAAGGGCGTAGTTCGGCAGTAGGGGAAAGCGAATTTACACCGGCAAGCCCTGTATACCCAAGTTCTTTTTCGGCCCACCGCAACCATGCTATAATCGTTGGCTTATTGATACCGGATATGGGGGCAAGACTTCCGCTGGTGTCTCCATCCATAGTGGTATACCCAACATCTCCTTCACTGCGGTTTGACGTGGTGATTAGAATGCTTTGTTTTACGTTGGCCAACATCCAAACAATGGGTGATCGGGCGCGTGCCTGGATATTTTGCAGGGATATATCATCCGTTTTCCAGGTTAGCTTTTGATCCATCGCTTTTTCTATTTTCGCGGTGTAGGTATCCACTTCCTCCTGTACACTCC
>CAZCRJ010000587.1:0-2259 GCA_964501015.1 uncultured Roseivirgaceae bacterium
TTGTATTTAGCAATAGCTTCATCGTATTTACCCTGGTCATGATATTCAATCCCTTGTGAAATAAGTTCTAGTAGTTTATCATCTTGTCCAAAGAGCTTTGAAGTAATAAATAGACATAAGGTCAATGTAAAAATATTTCTCATAATTATTATTCTAAGTTGTGTATTCCTTATTCAATACAGGTTTCGTTCACATGTGTTCCTACGGTTTGCAGTCACGCAGTCAGTGAAGATCAGCACAAACTAGAAGCTTGACATGTCCCACCTTTGTAGCAAAACTTGACTCGCCTGCCGGCAGGTACGTTAACCATTGAACCGCTAGCTTATCGAAACTAAACCTACTTCTATAAATATATTGTTTATTCAATTATTATCAATGAAAGGCTCAGTATGCAGGGCTTGCTTTCCCAAAGGGAAGGTACTTATACGTGGGAGCAGCCTACATCATTAGGCTTTTACTATGTATCAGCTTTTATAAATAGTCGTGATGGAAGGTAGTTTCACTTGCAGCGGCCGCGCTGGTGCCTAAAATAAAGTGATCAGGAAAGGAGAGGGTTATGGTTTCTTAGCTGCGTAGGAAGCCTGCTCAGTTTCCCATTGCTCCCAATAGCGACTTAACAAGTGTAGGTCGTGCTCAATGCACGGATAATTTAGTTCTTGTTTTGGAATGTAGGGTAATTTTCCCTTAGCAAGATCAATTGCGCTCAACCCACCCGTCCATTCAAAATGACCGGGGTCATATAAACTTCTCCAGCGTCCGCCCCATTGTAATCCTACTTGTTCACCCATTACCCCGATTCTATACCATAGGTGTTTGTTGTGCCACTGTGCTTCTCCGTTTACTATGGGCACTACATCGATAGCCAAACCGTATTGGTGCTTTGATTTTCCTGCACCACTTCGGGTGTATTTTCTGCCCATATTTTTGTATTCGGATTGTTTCGCATGCGTCCGGTAGGTTTCAACAATGGCCAGTTGAATTCCTTTGGCTTCACACTTCCTTATCAATTGCAAAACTTTGTCGCGGAAATAGGGGTGAAGTGCCTGCACATCTGTTATCATGGGCATGCTACCTCTGTTTTTTCCGAAGGTATAATTATCCACTGTTACCCAATGCTTCCATCCATTAAGGGAATCTTCGCGCATTTGCTTCTCCAGTTCAGCAAGGAGGAAGGCTTCATACTGCAGTACTTTTTCAATGGAATCCTGATAGGCGATTATTCGTAGTTGTTTTTCCTTTTCCATACGCGACATGATTTCCACTTCATCGCGGCAATCGTATGGTACAAACATAGACTGTTGCCCAAAAGTGACAATCGAAAAAAATAGGAGGGCTCCAGAAAAGCCTCTTTTGTAGAAAAAAGCCATGCTACAAACAAATTATATACAAAGTTATTTATAATAGGGCGCAAAAAAAAGTCACCCTGGAGCAGGTGACTTTTTATCAGCTATTTAGATAAGCCTTACTCTGTGTCTTTGGAAACATCAGCGAAAATCGCGTCATACCTGGCCTTCACTTCCTGATCGGATGCAAGTGCCTTTTTTACTTTGTTATACACGGCCGCACCAACATAATCTTTAGCCAGTGATTGAAAGGTAGATTGAATTTCTGCAGTGCCTTCATCTTTTGCTTTTATAATTAGTTTTACAGCTTCTATTTCTTCAGCAGTTGGATTGGCAGCAGTTAGTTTTTCTTCATCATTAATGATTTTGGATAGTTCATTGTAACGGGCTGCTGTTAACGCTGAATTATTCTTCACCATATCGGTAATGGTGGCCATAAGGGAAGAGCGCATGTTATCAATGGAGTCCATGGCAACGGCATACTTCCTTAATTCATCATCGGTTACACCATCCGTATCCTGTGCCCAGGCAGTAGTCAAACCAAAAACAAATACAGCCAATACAAGTACATTCAAACGTTTCATAGATTAGGATTAAGTTAAAAGATAGAATTATGGCGCAGTCTACCGTTTACAGCTGCTCTGTCCAAACGTAATGTTCTAAATCACCCTATTTTAGTATAAACGGTTTGTGAGGTGATATACGGTCGAAATCAACTTAGTTTAGACCTGTTTATGGGCTAAAGTACTATATGCCTTGCAATCGATTGAAATATTTTAATATAACCGTTTCTATCCCTATTTTCGCAACTGAATTAAAAGTCCCTTTTATCCTTAACGTAAGAAAATTTTATGAGTGAACTAACGGTGGAAAACCGCAAACAACACATCCGGCATAGTGGTGTTGCAGAATGGGT
>CAZCRJ010000588.1:0-2254 GCA_964501015.1 uncultured Roseivirgaceae bacterium
GGATTTGTGGTTTGAAATTCTGGAATCTCAAATTGAAACCGGAACACCTTACATTCTCTACAAGGATGCTGCTAACCGGAAATCAAACCAGAAAAACCTGGGCACTATTAAATCAAGCAACCTGTGTACTGAAATTCTGGAGTATACTTCTAAGGATGAAGTGGCCGTATGTAACCTTGCCTCTATCGCACTCTCCAAATTTGTTACTGAAGAAGGTCGTTTCGATCACGATAAATTGTACGAAATCACCAAGGTGATCACCCGTAACCTCAACAAAGTTATCGATGTTAACTATTACCCGGTAGAAGAAGCGCGCACGTCTAACATGCGTCATCGCCCGATTGGGATTGGCGTGCAGGGATTAGCCGATGCGTTTATCATGCTGCGCATGCCGTTCGACTCCGAAGAAGCGCGCAGGTTAAATGAAGATATTTTTGAAACCATTTACTTCGGTGCTATGGAAGCATCGATGGAGCTGGCCAAACTGAATGGACCCTACGAAACGTTTAAAGGTTCACCGGTATCAAAAGGAATTTTCCAATTTGATATGTGGGGTGTTACTCCGAAAAGCGGTCGCTGGGACTGGGATCAGTTAAAGCAGGAAGTGAAGAAGCACGGTGTGCGTAACTCCCTCTTGCTTGCGCCCATGCCAACGGCTTCTACTTCACAGATCCTAGGTAATAACGAATGCTTTGAGCCGTATACCACCAACATCTACACCCGCAGAACATTATCCGGTGAATTCATTATAGCCAACAAGCATTTGATGAAGGACCTGATTGATCTTGGATTGTGGAATGAAACCATGCGTCAGAAACTAATTGCTACTAATGGATCTGTACAGCCGATTGCTGAGATACCTCAAAACATCAAAGACATCTACAGAACGGTATGGGAAATCTCGCAGAAAGCGATCATTGATATGTCGGCCGACCGTGGCGCATACATCTGTCAGTCGCAAAGCCTTAACATTCACCTTAAAGATCCGAATTTCGGAAAGCTTACCTCCATGCATTTCTACGCGTGGAAGAAGGGCTTGAAAACCGGCATGTATTACCTGCGGTCAACCGCTGCTGCGGATGCTATTAAATTTACACTCGATAAAACAGCAATGGCGCAAACGGTTAGTGGAGGTGTTTCTTCGCCTACAGCCGTGCCGGAAGTTCAGAAAGAACTTGCTTATGAGAACCGCCAGATTGCTGATTATGAGCAAAAGAAAGCGGACATGGCGTGCTCACTTGACGATCCGGATTCTTGTGAGGCATGCGGAAGTTAGTCTGAAAAGTAGCTAAACGAAAAAGACCCTGACGGATATCCATCAGGGTCTTTTTTTATACAATAGGAATTACCTAGCTGATGTAAATCGTGAACGATTAAAACGGCAGATCGTCACTTGCATTGGTATCTGGCATGAAGGATTCATCCGGTGGTGGTGCAGATTCCCGCTCTTGTCCTGACTGACGCGCAATTTTCCATGCCCGCACATCGGTATACCAACGTCCATTGTATTCGCGGCTTTCAATGTTGATAGAGGCTGTAATTTTTTCGCCTTCTGATAACCTGTTCTCATCCACCTTCTCGCCCCATAATGAAATGCACACTTTCTTGGGAAACTGCCCCGGAATTTCGAGAATGAATTCCTGCTTTTTCCATGTACCATTTTTTCCCTGCCCTGTTTGCAAAGGCAATAAACCGATTACTGTTCCTGATATTTCCATAAAAGAATAAAATTGAGAATTGAATTATAAAAGTTTAGACAAATCAAGCGAAAAGCCCGGTAATACAGCCTCTCCACTCAGCTTAACATTTAAAGTATCATGGGTAGCAAACGGCTCACCAGGTTTATAGACATATGCTCTTTTTTCTACCGGGTCTATAAGCCATGCAAGGCGACAGACATTTCGAATCCAACTCTCCATCTTAGATTTTAGTTGTTGCAGATTATCCGATTCTGACCGTACTTCGATTACAAAATCCGGGGTAAGGGGGGCGAATTTTCTCTGCTGTTCATCCGTTAAGCTTTCCCAACGTTGTTTGGCTATAAAGGCCGCATCTGGCGCTAAAACAGATTGGTCGGGCAACATGAATCCTGCTGAAGCATCGAAACCATACCCTAATTCCTCATGCTCCATAACCCATGAGGAGAAAACGTGATTTATTTTAAAGTGAATATTTCCAGTCTTACTGCCTGACGGTGACATAATTATAATTTGGCCCTTGCTGTTACGTTCGATGCGCAGGGAATCATTAGCCG
>CAZCRJ010000589.1:0-2248 GCA_964501015.1 uncultured Roseivirgaceae bacterium
CTTGACAGGCTACGAAAAAACTTTAACCTAAGTATTAAATACGATGGGAAGAAATGAGATTCGGTTGCGAAGAAACATGATGAGTACCGGGCGTATTGCGCGTCACCGTAACTATACGGAAGTAATGCGGCAACACGACAGCAGCACAAAACTGAAACGTATCCTACGGGTATTCGCTTATTTTCTTGTTGCCCTTTTTTTTCTGATCCTGCTCATTATTGTTCTTCGGTGGGAAAAAAAACAAAATGATACACCCGACAAATCAACACGTGTTGAAATTAATCGTTCACCATATGGTTAATCTTACCTTACGCGAAAGACATCTGCCGGAAATTATTTAAAGATTGCCCCTGAAGCATAAGTTGACTTTACACGCAAAGGTTAACTGCTAACAGTGGTAGAGAACGCGTGCGGATAAAAGCATCTAAAATACTTATCTTTCAAAAGTAAATAATGAATAATCTTTAGAAAGACCGCCTCCTACCCTTACCTTTCGCTTCAGGAGCACTAACCTGCATTTTTATATGAATGAGTACTTTTACATTATAATCGTGGTCGCCATTCTGGGCGGAATAGTTTTATTCACCTATGTTATTCCTGTAAGTTTATGGATAACTGCCATCTTCTCAGGCGTTCGGATCAGTTTAGTGGATATGGTGTTTATGCGCTTCAGGAATGTGCCACCAGCCCTGATTGTACAATCATTGATTTTAGCCACCAAAGCGGGAATTAAGGGTATTACTTCCAATCAGCTTGAGACTCACTATCTGGCAAAGGGGCATCTGCAACAGGTAATTAAATCGCTGATTGTTGCCGATAAAGCCAATCTGAATATGAACTTTAAGGAGGCTACTGCTATCGATTTGGCAGGTCGTGATGTTTTAAAGGCCGTTCAATTATCTGTAACACCCTATGTTATTGTGGTTCCGGCAATTATGGGTGTTTCGGTTGAAGGCATACAACTGGTGGCTAAAGCACGCGTTACCGTTCGTGCCAATATACGACAATTGGTTGGAGGTTCTGGTGAAGAAACTATAGTAGCCCGTGTAGGTCAGGGTATAATCTCTGCCATCGGAAAAGCACCCAGCTACAAGGATGTATTAGGGAATCCGGATAGCATCTCCAAAGAAGTACTGGGCAATGGATTGGATGCCGGTACCGCATACGAAATTCTCTCTATTGACATAGCCGATATTGATATTGGAAAAAATATAGGGGCGATGTTACAAATTGATCAGGCTAATGCCGACTTAAACATTGCCAAAGCGAAAGCAGAAGAACGAAGAGCCATGGCCGTGGCATTGGAGCAGGAAATGATAGCCCGTGTTCAGGAAGAACGTGCTAAGGTAATCATGGAAGAAGTTAAAATTCCTGCAGCCATTTCAGGTGCATTCAGAACCGGCAAACTGCTTTAGTTAACGGTTCACGTTGATTGCATTATGACAACACCAATTCTATTAAGTAATCGATGTTAGTTATCCTTGCGGCATTCTACCAGCCAATCCCATGGGTAGGGGCCATCCATTTTAGTTGGAGGTGGATAAATTTCAGTGTGCCAGTCATATTCCACCTTTTCTATTCCTGTCACCGTTAACCCTGCATCACGAAATAGTATTTCCAGTTCTGGTTTAGAATAATGTTTGGTTGGAACTCCGTTTAGGTTCATTATACCCTGGATAATATCAAGTTTAGATCGGTTAAAATAATCAAACTCATTACTGGGTATCTCTTCCGGGTTGATCCCCTCCTTTTCATACAATTGTATTAAACGCCATGAAGAAAAGAAAATAGATTCAAATGAGGGGACAACTATCACCGCTGTACCCTTTCGCTTGAGTGCCAGGTAAATATTACGAATCATCGTTCGGTTTTTCTTTACCTCAGGTAGCATAATCACATTGCAGCAAAAGGCAAAATTAGCAGAAGGGAAGACTAGGTTTTCCTCTGCCAGATCAAGACAATCGTATTGAATATTAGTATATTTATTCTCACGGGCAATCGATAAACATGCTGAAGAAATATCAATAGCACTAACCTCTTTAAATACCGGTGACAGATAAGGAAACGCTTTTCCTACCCCACATCCGAAATCTATAGCACGATGGTTTTTGTTAGCGTGTTTTTGAAAATACTCCGATAATATTTTTTTTCTATCATTTTTAAATACATCAAATATCTCGTCATCATAACTATGAGCAATAGTATTCCAATGCTTTTTCTGATCCATTTTTTATAGTGTTGCTATACT
>CAZCRJ010000590.1:0-2245 GCA_964501015.1 uncultured Roseivirgaceae bacterium
GGAGGTTTTAGTGATAGTTAAAAATTAATGTCCCTTTTTCTTCTTTAATAAATTCTGAATGGTTTTTACTCCTTCTTCAGCAGCCTTCTTTGTCGGATCTTCTGTTTTTGTTTTTGTACTGTCCGTTTTAGTCGTATCTGTTTTTGAACCTCCTAGTAAACCGGTAACGAATTCGGTAGCCTTTTTCTCGGCCTCCTGTTTCACTGCTTCGGTAACGGCATCTTGAACTTGTTGTTGTTGCTCTGTCATTATTAGTGAGGGCTTAGGATCCAGAACATTTCCACTCAGCGCAATGGTAACAGGTATCATCGCGTTCGGATCGGTTTTTCCTCCCGTATACTGACTTATAAAACTATTGAATTGAGTGCCCAATTTACCTGCTGGTACATCCATCTTTAGATTGTATAGAATGGAGCCATCTATTCCGGTGCTGCCGGAGACAGCGGTTGTATATTGTCCAAACTTAACATTGAACGGCTTCACACTGAGCATACCATTCTTTATGGATGCTGACATCAAAACATCTTTCAAGGTAACTTCATTCGAGTCGTCCAGGTTTGTTAGTGAGGTGATTCCGGAAATCATTTTGGATTCCTTCAATGCTGCCTGGGCAATTCTTACCAAGCCTTCACCATTTACAGTTATCAGATTGGGCATCATGTTTTGTAATAGTTCTCCGCTGAGTTTAAAATCGGTGGAGAAGTTCCCACTCATAAGACCCGCCATTGGCGCATAACTTTTTACCAGGCTAAAGGAAGTTGCCGCTTGTGCCAATGCAAGGTTGCTGATCTTTAATCCGAAATCATATTTCGGATGCTTCATATCTTTCGTGTTGTAGGCACCGTTCACCAAAAATGATCCACCCAATAAATTAAAAGAGAGCCCACTAAGGTTAGCCACACCATCTTTAACTATAATGTCGCCTTTAGCATTGGTGATGCTAAAGTCCATCATCTTCACGGTAGTAATACTTGATTTCAAGATGAAGTCGATATTTTCAGGCACAGGGATAACACTGTATGCCTCGGTGCTTTCCGGTGCCTCTTCGGTATCGCTCATAAATTCATTCAGGTCAAGCAGATTAGAACTAAAGGTCATGGAGCCCTTTAATAATTCATTTTTTCCAAACAGGTACCCTATGTAATTGGATACTGATCCGTTTACAGCAAAATCGCTTCGGCCAATTGTCCCTGTAGCGTTACTCAGATCCATTTTTCGAGGATCAAATGACATGGCCGCTTTTGCTATAGTAACAGCATAGGGTACATCTGCTGAGGCATAGGTAAAGTTAGTGAGGGAAGCTGACCCACTGGTTGGCAGCCGCTCGTATCGTTCGGCATTCAGGTCGGACATTTTACCTTTCGTTTGTAAATCGGCCTTAACCATGCCGGTAAGACTCATGCCATCTATAGGAAATATTTTTGTAATCTTCTCCAGGTCAATTCCTCCATTGGCTTTTAAATCCCAGGTGTAGTCATCCAGGTTTTGCAGGAGCAGATCGGCAGTAAAACGCTCACCATCCAGCATCATTGAAAAGTTCTTTACCCCTATAAAAGTTTCGGCCATTCTTCCGGTTGCATTGTTTACACTGGCATTGAATTTCAGATCTTCTAGAGGAAGTGGGAACTCAGACGTTTTAACATATCCATTCGCTAATGACATAATTGCATTAATAGATGGTTTCAAACTGTCATACACTCCTTTTGCTGTAAGGTCAACGGTATAGAGTCCCTTCATTTGCATGCCTTCAATCGGGAACATGGAATTGATTTCAGCAAGGTTTAGCCTGGCTACAATATTGGCGTCAACCTGGGTGGGATATAGTTTGCTGATTAGCAGGCGAGCATCCAGCGGATTGGACCCAAAATCCATATGCAGCTTTTTAATGTCGATTGTCGTGTTATCCAGAATACCATCTTTATTATCCACCAGCATGTCAAGGTTAATGTTGCTAACAGGTGTCGGTAATTCCGGATACTGGAACATGGCATCACGTACATTCAAGTTTACCTGAAATGCCGGCAGTTGTGTATCGCTATACGTTCCTTTGACAAATCCGGCAAAGGATAGGTCGCCTTCTGTTTTAATATCCTGAAAGCCCTCCGCATACATGCCTGGAACGATAGAGAGCAGACTCTTAAACGAATTCTCCGGACTTCCATAGGAAATGTCCATGGCATAGTCGTTCTCGTTCATTTTAAACCAGCCATCAAAGGCAAGACCAAAATCATTAACCTTTGCCGTG
>CAZCRJ010000591.1:0-2243 GCA_964501015.1 uncultured Roseivirgaceae bacterium
GAACTGGATGGCATCACCGAAGAAGATGTTGACCTGGATGAATTCTCAGATGAAATTGAGAGCTGGGTAATTGATGAACTTAAACGCATAGGCCTGGATACGGCTAAGAGCGTATTGACTTTATCGAAGGAAGAATTAGTGAGAAGAACAGACCTGGAAGAGGAAACAATTGATATGGTACATGGAATTCTTCGTAAGGAATTTGAATAATAGAATACCAACGAAAACGTACCGTCATTCCTACTTTTTAAGTCTTATAAAAAAGAATAATATTTGACTATGGCAGAAGAAAAATTGATCAGGTTGAGTCAGGCAGCGAGGAAACTCAATGTGGGGCATCACACCATATTGGATTTCCTGGCAAAGAAGGGTCATGAGGTTGAGAACAACCCCAATGCTAAACTTACGCCCGATCAGTTCGCGTTGTTATCAAAAGAATTTGCTTCTTCTGCTACTGAAAAACGTGAAGCCAGTGGCCTCACCATTGGGGTAAAGCTTACCGATACGGTTGTTGATGACAAAGAAGCACAGGTTAAGAAGCGTGCTGATGAAGAAGAGAGCATCATGATCAAGAACCTGGCCGCAAAGGAAATTGTACCCCGCGAAGAGCCAAAGCAGGAAAAAGTAGAGCCTGAAAAAAATAAGCTGGAAGGAATAAAGGTTGTTGGAAAAATTGACCTGGAGAAAAAGCCAGCGAAAGTTGAACCACCAAAAGTTGAAGAAGTACCTGCGATAGAAGCACCAATAGAGGAGAAAGAGATCATCACCCCACCCAAAGAAGAAATTGTAGCAGAGAAACCGGAGCAGGAAGTTATTAAGGGAAGGGCTGATAAGCTTAAGGGGCTTAAAGTAGTGGATAGAATTGACTTGCCGGTAGAGAAAGAAAAGAAGAAAGACCAACCGGTTGCCTCTTCCGATTTGAAGGATGATAAAAAGGGCAAGCGACCAAGGAAACGAATTATTACCGCTGGCGACAACAAAGGCCAGGCGCAACGTGGCGGGGGCGGTGGCAGACCTATGCCGCCAAGACCGCATAAGGAGGAGCCTACTGAAAAGGAAATTCAGGAGCAGATTCGTGCAACACTTGCCAAGTTAAGTGGAGGCGGGAAGAAAACTTCCGGCTCGAAATACAGACGGGAAAAACGTCAGGCTGTTTCGGATGCACACGAGCAACAAATGTTGCAGGATCAACAGGAATCTAAAACATTAAAGGTTACAGAATTTATCTCCGCTAATGACCTGGCTTCACTGATGAGCGTATCGGTTAATGATGTGATTTCTACATGCCTTGGTTTAGGGATGTTTGTGTCCATCAACCAGCGCCTGGACGCTGAAGCCATAACCGTAATCGCTGATGAATTCGGGTTTGAAGTTCAGTTTACTACAAGCGAAGAAGAATCAGAGATTGAACACAATCACGATACGGAAGAAGACTTACTACCGCGTGCTCCCATTGTAACCATTATGGGTCACGTTGACCATGGTAAAACTTCGTTGCTGGATTATATCCGCAAAACAAAAGTTACCGCCTCAGAAGCTGGGGGCATCACCCAACATATCGGGGCATATGATGTAACCACCAATAACGGTAACAAGATTGCATTTCTTGATACTCCCGGTCACGAAGCGTTTACGGCCATGCGTGCCCGTGGTGCAAAACTCACCGACATTGCCATTATTGTAGTGGCCGCGGATGATGACGTTATGCCTCAAACCAAGGAAGCGATCAACCACGCGCAAGTAGCCGGTGTGCCGATCATTATTGCAATAAATAAAGTTGATAAGCCCACAGCCAATCCGGAAAAAATAAAGGAATCACTGTCG
Source organism: uncultured Roseivirgaceae bacterium (assembly GCA_964501015.1). GTDB lineage: Bacteria > Bacteroidota > Bacteroidia > Cytophagales > Cyclobacteriaceae > UBA2336. The sequence goes on from CAZCRJ010000591.1 coordinate 1,825, forward strand.
GCAATAAATATTCTGGTGGAAGACTGGGGTGGTAAATACCAGTGCCAGGCGATCTCAGCAAAATCAGGATTAGGGATTGATGAATTACTGGAGAAGGTATTGCTCGAAGCAGAGATGTTGAACCTTAAAGCGAATCCTGAGAAGCAGGCTGTTGGTTCCGTAATTGAAGCTTCGCTGGATAAGGGACGTGGATATGTTGCTACGGTAATGGTTCAGGCGGGTACCCTTAACATTGGCGATGTACTATTGGCCGGTGCACACTATGGTCGTGTAAAGGCAATGTTTGACGCTACCGGAGTGAAAATAAAAGAAGCAGGTCCCTCAACTCCAGTGGTGGTATTGGGTCTGGATGGTGCACCCCAGGCGGGTGAAAAGTTCTCTGTACTGGAGTCGGATCGGGAAGCGCGTGAACTGGCCTC
>CAZCRJ010000592.1:0-2235 GCA_964501015.1 uncultured Roseivirgaceae bacterium
CGTATTGCTGATATAGAAAATACCCAGCAGCATAACAAACATCATCCGCGGAAGATGCTGAACCGGAAAACCTTCCTCGAAGTAATTTTCGATCTTTATTTTTTTCTCAAAAGAAGAGAAAGCGCCAGCACCCTTGCTCTTGCTTTCCTTCTTTGGTTCTATTCTGAATTTATTTTCCATTCTTATTTTCCATTCTTATTTTCTTGAATCTGTTTTCCAACAGATTCTACATTTAATTTTTTGTTACCCTTGCCTGATCTTTTTTGCCTTTAGGACCATACTCCTTCACAGCTTGTCCTTCACGCCTTTCGGCTATTCGTAACTTCGCACTTCGTGCCCGTTTGTTTTCTACTACTTCTTCTGCCGATGCTTCGATCGGCTTTCGGTTCACCGCATCAAACGGTTTTAGTTCATTACCATAGAAATCCTTTTCCACTTCACCGTAAACCTTTCCCTTGGTGATGAAATTTTTCACCATCCGGTCCTCCAGCGAGTGATAACTCATCACCACCAGCCGACCGCCCGGCACCAACACCTCGCCCGCCTGGTGCAAAAAATCTTCAAGCGCCTGCATCTCGTGATTCACTTCGATGCGTAACGCCTGAAACACCTGGGCGAAGTATTTATTTTCTTTTCCCCGTGGCGCATACCGACTGAGTAATGCCTTCAGTTCTTCGGTTCGCTCCATCGGTTGATTAACCCGTAGTTGAATGATGGCCTTGGCCACAGTTTTGGCATTTCGGATTTCACCATACATGCCGAGGATTTTATGAAGTGCCTGCTCATCATAAGTGTTTACTATGATGGCTGCCGTGAGCGTTTCTTTTTTATCCATTCGCATATCCAGCGGACCATCAAAACGGGTAGAGAATCCACGTGTGGGTTCGTCAATCTGGTACGATGAAATGCCCAGATCGGCTAGGATTCCATTTACCTGAGTTACTCCATTTAACTTCAGGAAACGCTTGAGGTACATGAAGTTAGCGTGACAAAACGTGAAAGAACGATGCGCAAATTTTTCTGCCTCGCGCCTGGCATCTTCATCCTGATCGAAAGCGATTAACCGCCCACCTTTTACCTGTTCAAGGATAGCCAGGCTGTGCCCGCCTCCCCCAAACGTTGCATCAACGTAGATGCCTTCGGGAACAATCTTCAGAGCATCAATACATTCGTGTAACATGACGGGCTTATGATAGCTCATTGTCGCTCTTGTTTTCGGCTACAAGCCTTAAGCTTCAAGCTCCAAGCATTTCTCATTTACCCTTTTAGTTTGTCTATGAACGAGGAGAGCATTCTTTGCTCTTCCACTATTAAATTCAAAATTTCATTCGACTCCTTCTCCTTCAGCCAATGCAATCTTTCAATGATCAGCATATGTGTTTCTAATTCGAAAGATGAGCCCAAGGCTCGTTCCATATACAGCTTTTTATCTTTCTCACTGCTCTTTGCATTGCCTTCTGCAATGTTTGCGGCAATTGAAACTGCACTACGTGTTACCTGTGAACGTAGGCCGTATCGCTCCTCTTGCGGAAACTTCTCTACTCCCTGATACACAGCATTCACTATTTCCATTGCTTTCTTCCAAATGAGTAACTTTTTAAAGTCTCTCATAATTTAATTGGTATATCTAGACTTGAAGCTTAAAGCCTGCGGCTTGAAGCTATTGATCTAAGAATTTTTGCGCCAGTTTCGACAACTCACCCGGGTCACTAATCATGTGCTTTTCATAGAGCGCTGGATTCCAGATCTCTACCTTATTCCCCATACCCACCAATACCAGGTCTCTTTCAAGAAAGGCATAGGCAAGCATGTTTTTAGGGATCACAAACCGACCGTTACTATCCAACTCAATGGTGGCCGTACCCGAAAAGAAATTCCGCTGCAGGGTGCGGTACTCTTCATTAAACTCACTTAATCCGGAAATTTTTGAAAACACCTTTTTGAACTCCACCATGGGATAGAGTATGAGGCAACGCTCAAATCCCTTGCGTAGTACCAACTCACTGTCCCCTTCGGGCAGTTGGGATTTTACGCGCGCAGGCAATATTAACCTGCCCTTGGCATCTAGCTTACTTTCATACTCACTGGTGAAAAAGGTCATGGACGTAGTGGTTGTCTATTCCTCGTAAACAAACATAGGTATTTTTGATCCACTTTCAACCACTTTACTCCACTTTTTTACATATTTTGCAAAATTTCACGTTAAACCGGCATTTTATCGGATAGTTTCGGATT
>CAZCRJ010000593.1:0-2234 GCA_964501015.1 uncultured Roseivirgaceae bacterium
ATTTACTTGCCATTACATTTAACATGGGCCCGAAGGGTGTTTATATAGCCATTGTGGTAGCAGAGTCTGTCTTAGCGGTTGTGGGCATACTCATATTCCGAAGAGGCAAGTGGAAGTCGGTGAAGATTTAGAATTGTTTGTTTTTAATAACGTCAACTTTAAATGATACTACTACCTATAGATGTTGATGAAACGAAGAACACCAGGTTTCTTGACTTTCTGGAATGTGTTCCTGTATTATCAGTATACCCGGATTATTATAAAAAAGTTGGGTTCAATAAACCGTGGATTGGTTACTTTGCCAGTATTGATGGTGAAGAGATTGTTGGTGTTGCTGGGTATAAGGGAAAACCAAAGGACGGTAAAGTTGAGATTGCCTATGGAACTTTTAAAAAGTATGAAGGCCTGGGAATTGGAACTGAAATTTGCCGGAAGTTGGTTCAATTTGCACGCCTAACTGACCCTGGCGTACGGATAACGGCACGAACACTTCAGGATGGAATCGCATCGATCGCTATCCTTAAAAAGAATGGTTTTCACCGCGTAGGTATAGTTCATGATGAGGATGATGGCAATGTTGTTGAATGGGAATTCCCAATAGTTGCTGGTAGATAGTTGTTATTTAGAATCCTCAAGCGAACAACTAATATCCAACAACGAACAACCAATAAAAACCAGTCTATTGCTTTTTCTTAAACGCAGCCTTCACAGCATTCTCCAATTCCTTTCCCGCTTTTTTAAGACTATCTTCTACTTCTTTCCATCGTTCCTTATTTTCAGCATTATTTTTCAATTTTTCTGCTGATTGTTTTAATTCCTCAAACCTTCCCTCAAATTCTTTGTTGAGTTTTCCACCGGCCTCATCCAGTTCTTCCAAAAACTTATCAACTTTCTTTCCGAAATTCTGAAAAAGCTTTTCGGTTCTTCCTTCAGTCTCCTTGCTCTCCATAGTATTTCTTATTAAGGTTGGTTAAAATTAAAGTTCGCGAATCAGTATTCAAATTAAAGTAAACAAAATCGTAGTTCCCGAGTGTTTTAACGATTTGGGTCCTGTATAGTTTCCTTTTCAAAATTGCCGTTTCATTATAACTTGCCGTCATGAAAAGCCATGCCGTTAAGAAAGTACTGTTTTTAGTGGGTATCGTATTACTTCTGGGGATAAATGCCTGTCAATCGGGTAACACCCACAAAAAGCTTAAACCCGGTAAGCCTATCCCTTGCCCTCAAAAAGACTGTTGATGCAGCTAAGAAAGATTATAATCGCCATTGATGGCTATTCTGCTTGCGGTAAAAGTACAACAGCTAAGAAAGTAGCCAGCGTTCTGGGCTACCGCTACATTGATTCTGGGGCAATGTATCGGGCAATTACTCTTTATTTTTTAGATAACCACATTGCGCACACCAATCCAAAAGAAGTTGCCCGGGCACTGGAGCAGATTACGATTTCGTTCCAGGTGAATGCCAAAAAGAATACGGAAACTTTCCTTAATGGATTAAGTGTAGAGCATCAAATACGGGATATGCGAATTTCTGAAATGGTAAGTCCAGTAAGTACAATCAAAGAAGTACGGCAGGCAATGGTTGCCCAGCAACGGAAAATGGGAAGGGAAAAGGGTATTGTTATGGACGGACGTGATATCGGTACAGTGGTTTTTCCTGAAGCAGAACTAAAGGTGTTTATGACTGCTGATATCATGATCAGGGCTATCCGGAGGCAACAGGAATTATTGGAACATGATACGCTGGTTGATCTTGATGAGGTTATTGATAACATCCGAAAACGTGACCAAATCGATACATCACGTGAAGAAAGTCCATTGCGCAAAGCAGAAGATGCAATCATTATAGACACCACACACATTACCCTTGATGAGCAGGTTGAACATGTCATCCGCCTGGCGATTTCACATATGATAAAGGCTAAATAGAATCCTCTTTATATCCGGTAAACATGTTTACTTTTAAAGGGGTTGATTTCAGAGGGTACTCCTTGTGAAAAGCCTTTTTAATGTCAGATTTATCACTAATTTTGCCCCCGACCAATCAAAAATATCCCTTGCATATGGGCAAATTTATACGGTTAAAGAAGGGCTTCGATATTAATCTCGCAGGTAAAGCCACACCTAACCTTGCTTCTACCGAGCAACCTGAAACTTTCGCCATAAAACCAACTGATTTTCAAGGCATTTATATGCCGAAAATGGTTGTTAAGGAGGGCGATATTGTAAAAGCTG
>CAZCRJ010000594.1:0-559 GCA_964501015.1 uncultured Roseivirgaceae bacterium
GACGGGCTCAACGGAGTTTTAGTGTCACAAGCACCTGCCATCCATACAACTATGCAGGCTATAATAAACGAATGTATTTGGTACACTTTCATTCAGCACGCTTATTTAAGCTTCGCAATATGGGCATTGTCCTCACTTTTTTTACTTTCCTCGGCTTATAAAGTGGTTTCATATATCCAAAAGAAATTGCAATATTATCTAAGCGGAAATAATCATCAACATGTGCATATTCAGGCATCGGACCAAAGCTATCATTTGTTGAAGTAGGTATAACAACATTACGCAGCCCTGCACTATAACGGAGATCTGCAAAGACAAAATCAAGCCCAATTTTATAGCGAACTCCACCACCAAGAAAAAGAGATTGATTAAATCGGTTTCTATACTTAGTAAAAGTAATCAATGGGCTCTCCGCTGGTATTGCTGTCAATTGATCATTGATTACATCCTGCTTCAGTAGGTTGATCTGTCCTTTATCACTAACCATCCAATGAAGTGCAAAACCAAGATATCCGTATGGTCTTATTCTTCCTTGTGTATCGGAATACTTTAGTAAAAG
>CAZCRJ010000594.1:569-2232 GCA_964501015.1 uncultured Roseivirgaceae bacterium
TTTGCGATAGGATGTCATTACATAATTCAGTTCAGAAACCAGGGCAACTTCATTCGTCATATTCCAGTCCAGTCCCAAACCTACCTGCCAGCCTGCACGTAAGGAATAGTTATTAATAGTACTAGCTTCTCCTCCCGGATCGATGGTATGGATAACCCGAACCAGTGATGTATTGGGGCCAATTCTTCCTGAAACAGAAAACATGGGAAAGGCTGTGAATTTTTTGCTCAGGTAAACTACATCAATGGGGTCTCTTGCCATGTCTGTTTCAAATTCCGGGTTGGCGCGAAGTACGCTCATGTAACTTCGCTCTGCATTATCTGGATCATCCATTAACAGATATACTTGTGTGAGCAGTAAGTTTGCCCGTTGTCGTTGCTCCCGTGAAAATCCATTCTCCAAACATGGATTCAGTAACTGAGCGATCCCATAGAACCTGCCCGAATTAAATTCATCTGTTGCAGTATTTAATACCTGTTCACAATCATCGCTGGTTTGTGCACCGGAAGTTAATCCTTTAACACAAAGCAATACAATGACTATACTTCGAAAAAATCGCATTTGAACATTTTTAATAGTCACTGATAAGCAAATTCACACAGGTGGTTTCATATTGAATATCATCTCCAACATACTTATCCCATTCATCAGGTGTCATATTACGCTTCAGTAACGGGCAGATTTTTGTTGCCAGAATATCTGGGTTGGTTGGCCAAACCCGTAGTTCTGATTCATGGCATGCTGCAATTAAATATTGTGAGTCATGGGAGAACGCAATGTCCCAGATAAATCCATTATTGTTGTCCATTTGTATGGGCAAGTCTTCAGGGAAATCAAGCACCCACATCTGTAACCGTTTATCTGCTCCGGCACTAGCCAGCAGTTTACCATCCGGACTAAACTCAACATCGTATACACCTGCTTTATGACCTGCGTACTGGCGCACATCTTTCCGCTCAGCGATATTGTAAAGTTTCACTAACCCACGGTTTTCGTTTATCTCAAAAGTACCATAGGCGAGTGTTTTGCCATCCGGACTAAATTCCACGGAGAGTATTTGTTCTGTGGGATTGTTAATCAACACTTCGGATGTTTTGCTAGCGATATTCACTAGAACCAGTTGCCCTGTCCAACTTCCACCCGCCATATATTTTCCATCGGGACTAATCGAAAGGGTTTTTACTTCGGATGGTAAGGTGATAAAAGGTGTAACCGTTCCGGTTTTTACATCAACCAGCGAAATGGTTCGGTCCGCTTTACTTACCAGAAAGGTGGTATTGTCGGGTAAGAATTTAACTGCATTTGTTGCGCCAGCAAGGCCTTTAACTAATAAAGGACTTGCCGTTGCACTCTTTAAATCGAATATCTGAACCTGTGCTGAATCCGTTCCATTCACCAGGTATTTTTCATCTTTGCTGATGGCTATTACCCTGTTGGGATAGGCATTCTGATAAGCGGTTGGCTGGCTTGTACGCGTTTCATAATTCCCGGTAAAAATTCGGCCATCTGTACCGGCAGCATAGTAGGTATTTCCTTTGGAAGAAACAGCCACTGATGTCATCCTGTTTTTCGGGGGCCCGGGAACAGTAATAGCATTATAACTTTTTCCGGCATTAACGACCAGTGCATGGTATAAGGCGTTATAAATGTATGGATCATAACG
>CAZCRJ010000595.1:0-2232 GCA_964501015.1 uncultured Roseivirgaceae bacterium
GACTCTCCACACCTACAACCTGTGCATCATTGGTGAGATAACCCTTCATCCGGTCACCAAAGTTCCGGAAGCCTTGTTTTAATGCTTCGCCTATAAATGATGGAAGCACGTCATGCAGGTTAACAGATGCCAGTCCCGGCTGATAGGATGTTTCCAATAATGTTGACGATGATTTACGTTCAACAAAATCAACAAGGCGTTGTGCCGGTGCTGTTTGTGTGCCCCCTGCTGAAGCACAGGCATGTTGTTCAATGGCGGCTTGGAAATACATCCCTGCCAGCGGACCATGCTGATGATAAGCTGCAAAATCTTTATCCTCAACCGCTACCACAATTCCTGAATTGGCATACTTAGAATCCCGCCTCGAAGGACTCATCCCATTCACCACTATTTCACCAGGAGCGGTGGCAGCCGGAACAATAAAACCTCCGGGGCACATACAAAAGGAAAACACCCCTCGCAGTTGTCCGTTTACGGTAGCCTGATGAACGAGGGTATAATAGGATGCTGGCAAATACGCGCCACGGTTTTCCAAACAATGATATTGGATGCGGTCAATCAATTCCTGGGCATGTTCTACGCGAAGTCCCAGTGCAAAGGGCTTTGCTTTAATCAAAATGTTGCGTTGATATAACAACTCAAAAATATCGCGTGCAGAATGGCCTGGCGCCAGAATGACCGATTCGCCATCAACCTTGTCGCCATGCTGTGTTGTTACTCCCGTGATCGTTCCATCGCGAAGAATGAAATCGGTAACACGTGTGTTGAAATGTAGTTCGCCTCCTGCTTCTAATATGCTGTTACGCATGTCCTCTACCAGCTTGGGCAACTTATTCGTGCCAATGTGGGGATGGGCATCGAAGAGTATCTCTTCCGTGGCACCATGCGCAACCAGAATCTCCAACACCCGGTGTATATCACCACGCTTCTTGGAACGGGTATAGAGTTTACCATCCGAATAGGTTCCCGCTCCGCCTTCACCAAAACAATAATTTGAATCGGGATTTACAACATGATTTTTGTGAATTGCCGCCAGGTCTCTGCGCCTGGCACGAACGTCCGCACCACGTTCAAGGATCACCGGCTTAATTCCGGCCTCCAATAACCTAAGCGCGGCAAACAAACCGGCCGGCCCTGAACCAATGATGATGACACGCTTGTTGGAATCGACTGTTGGGAAATTCGTTGTATACCGGTTTAGTTTCTTTCCTTCAGAGGAAGAAATAAGTGCGCATACTACCCGCACCACTACTTTTCGTCCGCGCGCATCAATGGATCGCTTTACCGGTTTAACCCAGACATCACCATCTTTTTTGAGACGCAGCTTTTCATACAACACATCTTGAAAGCGTGCCGGATCAAACGCCTCTTCAGGGGATAATACAAGCTCATGTGTACGCATATCAGGAAGGGATTTATCCTTCAATTTTTATAAAAATAGTAGTGTCCTTTCGAGCGAAGCATGAGCGAGAAATCGCTCTTCCTTCTTCAAATCCAATCTTGCTTAACCTGTTGGAAAATTCACAGGATATTCAATGTTTGACTAACGCCTCTTACTTCGTTTTCACTTTCTCGAAAAAGCAGCCTTTCCCCACTCCGCCTTTTCTTCCTCACTCCACAATTGCGGAAAGAAGATGATCTTCTGAAAGCGCGGTGGTAAATACTTTTGCCAGTTCGTTCCCCCGGTTGCCTTTATGTCTTCCGGATCTTTTTCCAGGTAATGGCTTGCCGACTTCATGTGCGCCAGCGGCCACAGCACATTCGACAACTGATCAAACTCACGCAGGCGGCTGATGATGGCCTCATTGCCTTCAAAATGCCTTAAGTATAATTGATTCAGGTTGCGGTCAGCAAAGCGCTGCCCCATTGTCATAAATTCCTGCATGTACTTCTTTTCAAACTGCTGCAACGTAAGGGTTTTCTTACCGGTGGCTAACTCAGTTGCCCCACTGCGCCAGTATAGTTTCTCCAACAACAACGGTAAGTTGCCTTTTTCTTCCTTAGATGGTCGGTCACGTTCGGCCACTAAATTAATCATGTCGGTAGAGCACAATTCAATAAACCGGTACTGGGCCGATTGGAACCCACTGGAAGGTAATAACGACATGCGGAACTTCAGAAACTGATCCTTCTCCATGCCGCGCACCATAATCTCAAAGGAATTCTCCAGGTGCCGGAAATACCGGATCACACGGTCAAGTCGATCGGTAAAGAATTGCTCATTGGGATTTT
>CAZCRJ010000596.1:0-2231 GCA_964501015.1 uncultured Roseivirgaceae bacterium
GAGTAACTACTTTCCTGTTTAATTCTTCACATTACCATTCTTGTCCAGTATAATGATCAATTCAGCATCAGATTTGAGCATGAATTCTGCAGTATCATTAAGGTATTGGAGTTCAACTGGTCTAAAATCGAGGAAAAAATTCTTGCTCCAGGAAAGTCCGTCAGAACGATAAATTTTAGCAACCGTAACGGGAAATTTGTCATTTACTTTCTCGGTTGAGAAAAGTACGACAAAATAAATGTTCTTACCGCTATCGGAGGAAGCAATACCCGCAATGGTAGAAGGATTAACTTTACCCAATACTTCCGTATCGATTGGGAACTCAACCTTCACATCCGGTTTTCGGGAAGGCGTGATGGTATAAAAATATCCTTTTAGATTACCCTCTTGCTTTAATACACCGGAGGTAAATTCATTATCCGTTATAACCAACGGAATATAGTTTGTATCTGCAATACCTTTTTCCAGTGGAATAGAATCGTTTTCCGTTACAATCCAACGCAACGCCTCTCTGTGAAAATCCAGTTCACGCTTTAGTTTACGCTTTTCCCGTTCGGTGTAATCCTTTTTGGCTTTAACATAGCTTTTAAGCATCGAATCATTGCTGAAGGTATTAGCTATGTAATGCTGGTAGTTTTTCGCTTCCTCTTCAATATTTCGCTGCACCAGAAGTGATGAAATACTGTCTAGCTTTTTTAAATCCTTATCCACTTTACTGGTAAGTTGTAACTTAACTACAACATCATCCGCTGTGTTGACCTTCCTGTTTTCTACAATAGTAGATAAGTATTCAAGCTCTGCCGCTTTCATGGCCAGGATCGCCAGAGGAAGCGGATCAGGATCAAATTTCGAGATGCGTTCCTTCAATAAATTATCCACAATTTTAATAAGGTCGCTCTTTACAGAAATCGAATCTTCAACCAGGCGTTGGCGTAACTTATTTATTTCAATATCATACTTCACCAGGTTATCCCGGATAGGGTTCAATTCCTTTACTATCAGGTTTCTAACATTATCTGCATATCCCTTGTAATCCCATGCGCGCACATTATTTTCATAGAAGTTCACCATCTCTATGCCATCTTTATTAAAATCCCTTATCTCCACAAGATTCCATACAGGAGTGTACCCAGATTTGGGGATGTTGCCAATACTGATTTTATAATGATCAAAGGCTTTTGTGCAGGAGTCGAACCTGACCGATAAAGTAGCTAATGCCTTCAGTGTATTTTCATCAGACTGCAAGTAAAGTTCACGCTCGGTTGGATACGTTGCCTGAAGCGAACGATAGAGTTCATTAGAACTGCTGTACAAGTTCTCTGCCTGACTGAAATAGTGCTTCACCATTTTCACTTTGTCGATACGTTCTCGCAGGTTATTTGTACTGGTTTCTATTTCAAACCTCACATCCGAAATCTTAACACCGTATTCACCGGTTCTAAGGTCTCTTCTAAAATACATGATATAGTTATCCTTGTTTTTCTTTAATTCCTTTTCATCAATCGTCTTATATGCCCTATCATATAAAAGCAGTGCAGAATCCATATAATTAATGGATTCTGTTGTATTGCGTAAAATATCAACTGTTTGGGATTTTTTATCGTAAATAATTCCCAGGTATAAGAAGGCATTGGGATTGTCTGGTGTTTCCCGAACATAGCGCTTTAAAAAAGGCTCGGCTGCTTCAAATTGATTGGTGCTTAGCAGATTAAAGATATCCTTATACTTTAATTTTTGCGTAAACCCCAGAACGGGCAGCAAAACAAAAACTAAAATGGAAAGGAATCGAAAAGTTAGCATTGAAAATGGAACTTATTGAACTCGAAATTACTTAAAAACTATCTAAACACTAACTTACGTATCAATTTACAGGCCACCATGTAAGGTTAACCATGAAATCGAAAATTTTAACTATGAAAAAATCGCTGTTTATACTCGCTATACTAGCTTTAGTAACCCTTTATGGTATTACTGCCCTTACTAACAAACCTGAAGCGGTACTGAACGACCAGGTGTTTGCCTATTCCTTTATGGTTAAAGATCTTGAAGGAAAACCCTTCTCCTTTGAACAGTATAAAGGCAAGGTGGTTTTTATTAACCTGTGGGCAACCTGGTGTGGCCCATGCCGTACTGAAATGCCCGGCATTCAAAAGCTTTATGAAGCTGTCGGAAGTAATGACATTGTATTTGTAATGCTTTCCGTTGACCGCGAAGGAGAACTGCGGAAAGTT
>CAZCRJ010000597.1:0-2230 GCA_964501015.1 uncultured Roseivirgaceae bacterium
ACATCAAATGAAAATGCGCGACTGTCAGTTTCTGAACTGGGAGCGAATACACCATTTAACACTGCGCTGCTATAGCGTGAGCTTAATCCACGCACAACTATAAACCTGTTTTCCTGTACGGTAACTCCCGGAACTCTTCTCATCACTTGCGCTGCATCGCGGTCTTGTGATTTTGAAATCTGTTCCGCTGAAATACCTGTAACCACCAGTTTACTTTCCTTAATTGCTTTCAGTAAAGCAAAGTCATTATTGATTTCACGCGCACCCATTACTATAACCTCATCCAGTTCTTGTAATTCTTCTTGAAGGGCTATTGAAATGGTTGTTTTCTTGTTGGCCTCCACTTCTACATCTGGTACGATGTGCGTTCTGTAGGTAATAAAGGATATCGCGAGATTGTACGTTCCGGGCTTTACACCAGGGATCACAAAATTTCCATCAAGATCAGTAGGGGCACCAACCGCTGTTCCCTGAATCATAACGTTTGCTCCAATGATGGCTTCACCTGTTTTATAATCCGTTACTGTACCAGAAATGGTTCCGGTTTGGGCAATGGCTGAGGAAAAGATTAAGCTGATTAGAAAAGGCAAGAAATAGTTGCGCATAGCTATTGTAAATATTTTGCGCAAAGGTCGCTCGCTACTATTACGCCATCAGTAAGGCATTGTTACGAAATTGTTAATCGGCCTAAAGCGGCTTAAAGGATTGATTTTCAATTATATCGCAATATTACGATTAAAGTAGAGACTAACGCTTGTTATGTCACTGTTAATCAGTTTAAAAAATCCTTACGGGAATGTTACGCAGACGATTATTTGCTAATCGGTACTTTTTGCAGAAGAGCCTTGATGATATCTGAGGTTTTTACATTATCTGCTTCGGCCTCATAATTTAGTAAAATACGGTGGTTCATTACGTCCATGGCCACCTCTTTGATGTCTTCCGGCAGAACATATTCACGCCCTTCCATGTAGGCTGCAGCTTTAGCCCCAAGATTTAGATTGATACTTGCCCGGGGTGAAGCTCCGTATTGAATATAAGGCGCTTGCTCGGTAAGCTTGTATTCAAGCGGCTTGCGGGTTGCAAAGACAAGCTCAATAATATAACGTTCAAGGGATTCAGAAATCTTTACCCGGTTAACCTGGTCACGGATATCGAAAATATCTTCCTTGGTTAGCACCTGGTTCACAGTAAAGTCGAATTGCATGTTGGAAATCCTGCGCATTACCTCAAGTTCCTGCGCCTTGGTAGGGTAATCCACAAACACTTTCATCATAAACCGGTCGATTTGTGCTTCCGGCAAGGGATAGGTTCCTTCATTCTCGACTGGGTTTTGTGTGGCCAGTACCAAAAAGGGTTTATCCAGGGTAAAGGTTGTTTCGCCAATGGTAACCTGCTTTTCCTGCATGGCTTCCAATAAAGCTGATTGTACTTTTGCGGGCGAACGGTTGATTTCATCGGCCAGAATGATATTGGCAAAAATTGGCCCCTTCTTCACTTCAAACTTTCCTTCCCGTTGGTTATAAATCATGGTTCCTACCAGATCGGCAGGTAACAAATCGGGAGTAAACTGAATACGCGCAAAATCGAGGTGAAGCACGCGCGCCAGTGTGCTTACCGTAAGTGTTTTAGCTAATCCTGGTACTCCTTCCAGCAAGATGTGACCGTTGGTAAACAGGCCTATCAGCAAGCGGTTTACCATGTATTCCTGGCCCACCACCACTTTGCCAACTTCAGTAATTACCTGTTTAATTTTTTCCCTGTGCAGGATTTGCTTCTCCGCTAGTACACCTTCCATATTGATTTCTTGTCTGTTCGAATGCGCAAAAGTAGCGCAATTTTAAAGATTACTGTTAAAAAATATGATAACAGGCAACGCTCAGGCCTTACTCCGGTTTAAACGCAAACTTGAAATAAATAAGGGTTAGGCTTAGGACACTTATTATCCCATTGGCGATTATTACCGGCCATAAATTAAGTGTTATACCGTATACAAGCCACACAATGGTGCTCGTAAAAACGATAAACATCATCAGCAAACTTAAATCACCAACGCTCTTTGTCTGCCAGGCCTTATATACCTGGGGAATAAACGTTACACTGCTTAAAAAGGCTCCAAAATGACCGACAATTTCAACCCATTCCATAGTTATATAGTTATTAAGGTGGCGAATGTATTAATTTCAATTTGATTATGAGAACTTTTGTGATGGGGGATATTCATGGCGCA
>CAZCRJ010000598.1:0-2223 GCA_964501015.1 uncultured Roseivirgaceae bacterium
TTTGAAGGAATTTATTTCAAACCCGGATATGAGAAAACTTTATTGCGTTTGTTTGAAGGATTACTCCATCAGGAAAAATTGAATTCTTCCCTCTTCTGGATGGGCGACACCTGCCCCTACCGAAAGGCCATACAACACTATGGTCATCTTGGAGTGCTGCAATCCTTTGTTAACGATTCCGGTGTATACATCATGACCTCGTATCAAAATATGAGTGCGGAAGAAATTACTATGCTGAAGAGCGGTCCGCTGTATGCCTCTGCGTTTGATTATATCTGATTGCGTGTTGCACTCCCCTGCAACGTTACCAACATCGAGTAGTTTCTCTAAATAAGTTGCAAGTTTCCCACCATACCTTTAAAACTATACCACGTCAACCTCAAGCGATTGCGATAACGGGTAGAGAAATCACTCAACGTGATGCAATTAATCACTGGATTCACCCTAAGTTTGTAAAAAAAAGACCATGAAAACAGCATTGATCACCGGGGGGAGTAAGGGAATTGGGTTTGGTATTGCAGAAGCATTACTACGGGAAGGATGGCATGTAGCGATTACCGGCAGAAATGCAGACACGGTAAAGCAGGCTGCTGCCGGATTGAACAGCATTGAAAAAAACCATGCACTTGGTATTGTAGCCGATGTGCGGAAGTTAAACGAACAACAGCAAGCTGCAGAGCAGGTGATTAAAACGTGGGGACGCATTGATGCCCTCATTGCCAATGCGGGCATTGGTCATTTTGGCTCCATCGAAACACTAACGGAAGAACACTGGCACGAGACCATCGACACGAACCTGACAGGTGTATTTTATAGTATCAAGGCTTGTCTGGAGGCGTTGAAGCAATCGAAAGGATATATCATCACTATTGCCAGTCTGGCGGGCACCAACTTTTTTACCGGTGGCAGCGCGTACAATGCGAGTAAGTTTGGATTGGTAGGATTTACGCAAGCCGTTATGTTGGATCTGCGCGCCCTCGGAATTAAGGTGAGCAACACATTTCAATGATCATGTTCCGTCACCGGAGGATGCGTGGAAGATACAGCCAGAAGACATCGGAAAACTGGTGGTGGATTTAGTAAACATGAATCCCCGGACATTACCCAGTAAGATTGAAGTGAGGCCTTCGTTTCCGAAAGGATAAAGTCGCTTTACCGAATGGTCATGAAAGCTAGAAAAAGAGAACCAGAAGAAATAGAAATTCACCTCGAGGATGTGGAGATTATAATGGGAGAACACATTATCCATCTCGACAGACTACTCAATAGCGGGATATATTGTTCGATTTGCCAAAATGGATACACGGGAGCTATCGAGAATTACAAAATTTATTTAAACAAACTGGACGACATCATCTTTGTGGGAGAATGTAAAAAATGCAAAAATCGTGTAGCGCGATACATTGAGACTGGCGAGACAAAATCAAACGCAGAAATTGCACGACACATAAGAACAATTAAAAAAGAATTTAAAACAATAAAGCCTAAAACTTAAAGGCTAATCAGGTGGTAACGATGCACGCATGATATTGACAAAATTGAGAAGTAAATAGACAAAATAAATAACGATAATATGTCAGCTACCGAACTAAAGTTACAGATCATCAGCCAATTCCCTACTCGGCTTAAACACAAGCATTGTTTTTAATTCTCTGCTTAATTCCGTTCAGGATTTCACTTCCACTTTTCCATCGGGATAGCGCGCGAACCTTCCCTTCTCGCGGGGATGAACGTGTTCATAACTTGGCCATGGCCATCCGCCAAACTGTGTACGTTGAAAGTCATCCATCGCCTGCTGAATTTCCACCTGCGAATTCGCCACAAATGGTCCGTACTGCACAACGGGTTCATTGATTGGTTTACCTTGCAGTAGTAATAAGTAACTTTCCGTACTTCCGTTCTGCACTACGGTTTCCTGGTCGGCCAAAAGTTCTATAGCACGATGTGTAGTAAATTCTTTTCCAGCAATGATCATTTCATTACCGCTGTAAAAATAAAGGGAACGGTTAACTTCTTTCGAAGCCAGTGGTAATGTCCATTGTGCTCCCGCTTCCATTTTTATGGTGAGTATGGACACTTCGTGTTCGGCATCTGCAGCCCATGAGTCGGGAGCCGGATCGGATGCTTTGGTGGATCCTACTGTTCCAGCAATGACCCGTATTGTAGTTGTTTTTCCGTTAGCATCCGTTTGTATTAGTGAGGGAATGGCGTCATTCCATAACA
>CAZCRJ010000599.1:0-2221 GCA_964501015.1 uncultured Roseivirgaceae bacterium
ATCAGGGCATGAATCGGATACCAATGGTTAAGCTGATTTACACGTCAATCAAAGATTTGATAGGAGCGTTTTTAGGGGATAAGAAGAAGTTCAGCAAGCCGGTGCTGGTGTTGTTGAATAAGGAGAACAATCTTCATCAAATCGGCTTCGTAACACAAGCTGACCTCAGTGAGTTGGGGTTGCATGAAATGGTTTCTGTGTACTTACCGCATGCCTATAATTTTTCCGGGGATCATTTTATAATAACAAAAGACAGAATCACACCCTTGAAAATATCCGGACCAGTGGCAATGAAATATGTTGTATCCGGTGGCGTATCAGGATTTTTGCAAGAGTAGCTACTGCGTTACAGCTACCGCGATTTTTGAATCAGCTGTTCCATAGTAGAGGAACCAGCGGTTGTTGAAAAACACCAAACCTTCTACAAAACAAACGTTGTTCACCTGGCCGGTTATTTCATAATCTTTATCCGGTGTCATAAACCAAGTGGACGAACGACTTACCACTTCAGTGGGATTTTTAGCATTCAGCAGAATTTGACCTGCAGCGTAATTGCCATCAGGCAGATTGGTGTCGCCAATCGCTTGCTTATTTCGACTGTTATAAATCAGTAGAATGCCTTCATCCCTCAACATAGCATGCGGACCAGGCTCTACCAGATCACTGTCGAACATACCTTCTCGTGGGCTAAAAATTTTCAGGAGTTCATCATCTGAATCGTGCACCGGTGTCCAATTCACCAGGTCATCTGAAGTGGCCATGAAAATATCCGTATCGCCCCAGTACATGATGTATTTACCATTGATGCGCTCGGCAATAAATTGCTGTCCCACTTGTTTGGTTACAATAGCGCCTGATTTTGACCAAAGATTTTCATGATCCTTAAAGGCTAATCCATACTTTGTCCATTGTTCAAGGTTATTGGAAGTGGCCACGCAAAGCCTGGCTAGGTTTCCGTCATAGGATGTGTATGTTAGAATATACCTGCCCTTTTCATCTTCCACCACTCGCGGATCTTCCACTCCGCCTTCCCATTCATACCTTTTCATTTCATCTTCATCAGGATAAAATACAGGATTTGGCATGCGTTCAAATTTCAAACCATCCTTACTCACCGCCAGTCCCAGTCGGGAAGTGCCGTTATATTTTCCCACTACATCTTCGGCCCGATAAATCAGGTAGACATTATCATTACGAACAACTGCGCTGGGGTTGAACACATCTTTCTCTTCCCAATGCACCGTGTCTTTCCTGATCGGACAAAAAAAGGTTGAAGATGAAAAGGGCTCTAAAATCGGATTCAACGAGTCGACTTTTATAAATGCCCCGATTTGCCAGTTCGATTGTTCCGAAGGTTTACTCGTAGTACAGGCAAAACCGACTACAATCAGAAGCCAAACGCAAAGAAAATTATTCATGATACAGAGTTTATTGTACCTAAAGTAACAAATTGTCAGTTGATTACACCTGAACCCATCAGTTCATCACCTTCATACCAGGCAGCGAACTGACCAGGTGTAATGGCTTTCTGCGGTTTATCAAAAATCAGATATAATCCTTCTTGTTTTTTATGCAGGGTGCAGGGCTCCAAAGGCTGACGATAGCGGATTCTCACGCTATATTTTTTTGATTCCCCAACGGAAAGTTTAAGGTCTTCTCTAACCCAGTGTTCATCCGTGTTTGGTATAAACAATCCCTTACGATAGAGACCCGGATGATCTTCGCCCATGCCCATATAAATAATATTGGTATCCGTATCCGTACCGATTACGAATAATGGTTTTGGCTGCCCGCCCATTTTCAATCCTTTGCGCTGTCCTATTGTATAGTAATGAGCTCCATTATGTTCGCCAACTACTGCACCAAAGTGGGGTTCATAATGATAAGGCTTGGTTAGTGCTTCAAGGCTTTCAGTCGAATGGCCGTTACTAAAAACGTTTGCTTCAGCAGGTATTGCAACAGCCTTTCCTTTTTTAGATTCAAGCCGCTGCTGTAGAAATTCGGGTAAATGAACTTTACCCACAAAGCATAAGCCTTGCGAGTCTTTTTTACCAGCCGTGGAAATTCCAGCTTTTGCAGCAATTTCACGGACTTCTGGTTTCAGTAATCCACCAACAGGAAAAAGTGCTTTTGAAAGCTGTTCCTGTGTAAGCTGGCATAGAAAGTAGCTTTGATCCTTGTTCGGATCCTTACCGGATAAAAGCTGATAAACTGTTTTACC
>CAZCRJ010000600.1:0-2212 GCA_964501015.1 uncultured Roseivirgaceae bacterium
ATCACCCACAGTGAGGGCACTTAACCCGGTTAGTAAAAAGGTATAGGTAGCAGCGGGAGGATTCACATTAAACGTTTGTACGGTAAGCGATCCGTTATTAATCCGGTATTCGATGCGCAATGACTCAATACCACTATTATCGGAAACACTGGTAGTTATGGATAATTCGTCAGTATCATCTTTCAAATAATCGATATGATCATGTAGGACCAGCGGAGGAATGTCATCAAATTGAATTTTTAGATTATCAATTGCCCAACCCCATCCGGCTGCCAGCGGATCGCTGAATAAACGAAAGCGGATCACTACTTCATCACCAGGTGTAAAGGTATTTTTCAAGTCGATGGTGCGCGGCCTGAAAAGTGAAGGATCACCAACGGCAGTTGAGTTGTTTCCTACTATTGTGCTGTTATACCGGGTAACCCAGGCAGAGTTGGCGCGTGAATCGTACCCATTCACTACCGGAGTCCATGCAATTCCTCCATCTTTTGAACCCTCCACGATCACATAATCCCAAAATTCAGCATCGCCAAATACGGTACCGGGCTCTCCGGGTTCAACCAAAACAATTTCATCAAACCGCATGGTGGCGTCCTTATCGCTTATTCTGATGGGAATCTTCAATTGATAGACAAACGTCAATTGATCATTTGGGAAACCAGTTCCCTCAGGATACGGGTGTGTGGTATGAATAGCAGGATTACTAAATCCCGATGGTTGTGTAATACTAAATCCGTTTCCAAAGAAATCGGATGACGGTGTAGTAAAGTCATTGGCATACGAATCTTGTGTAGGTTCCAATCCTACAACATTCAACGTATAAAAACCGCTGGCTGGGGAAAAGGTCTGGTTAGCGTTTAATGAATTATCAATGGCTTTTAGTCTATAGGTTATTTCATCGCCATTAACAAGCGTACCCGTGTTAAGGGTGACGGTATAGATTGAGTCTTCTCCCGGAGAAGTCAGGGTTAGGGGTTGCGGAGTTTGCGTTACACCATTAATTGCATACTCTACTGTTACGGAGGCGATCCCTATATTATCGGTTACCCTTGCTTCCAGCGTCAGGGAAGTTTCAGAATCAAGTAAAAATAATTTAGGAGAGTGTGATATGGTTGGAGAAATTAAATCAGGTCCTGTTTCAAACAAAAACGTGTGCTGGATTTCGGTATTGTTGATGCGCACAATTTTTCCAGGGTTAGTAAACTCCCTATTTGAATTATCTCGGACTGAAATATAATACTTGTATTCCTGTGCAAAACCAGTTGCCGGAATACTAGCTGAAAACTCTTTCGCATTGTTAGTAGGCGTCATGTTCACTCCTGTAAAAGTGGTTCCGTTGGTTGTATAAAAAAGCGTTACACTCCCTGCAGCAAACCCATTATCATCCTCAATTTTTGTAGTCACCACAAAAGGGTTGCTAAGGTTTTCCCGGTCGGGCAGCGGCTGATGAACAATCCTTACAAATTCCCAGCCCATATCCTGCAACATATTCAAGGCAACTCCCGGATTATGTAATTTTTCCGAAGGAGCTATTTGTGGCGTCATCAAGGCATCGTTGGTATTGTTAAAAGTCGACTCATCCAAATGACTGATGCTTGAACCGGTACTAAACGATTGTGGAGCGTAAAGTTTTGGCGTGAATGAAGTAGGCGATTTGAAGAAAAGATTATTACCTGTAAGATCTGTATGCAGACCAATAGAAGGAGACGCATTGGAGCGAATCAGGTTTGCCCCGTTTCCGTTTTCTGCGGGCACATCATAAATAATGGGTAAACCAGTTGATTGCAGTCCAACACTACCGGTGGTGCCATTGGAATTAAATGTTCCGGCAAAGCCAAGTCCATGCGCAATTTCATGTAGTACAACGGATACAAGATCGTACTGGCCACTGCCCGGGGTGGTGCCCGGATTATAATGCCAGTCAATGTTGCTGTTAAATTGAACAAACAAATCAGACTGTGTGCCATTTAAATTTCTTCCAATCATTTTTTCCGCCAACGCAACCGGGTAAAAAACATTCAGTTTCGGGGCGTTCCGGAAATTATAATACGCAGAGGTATATAATGCACTGCCAAGCGTGCTGGCGCCTAACGGAGACCAGTATGCATCAATTCGTATGGGAACCGGAGATACAATCAACGATTCCCATATTTCTAACGCGTATGTAAACGCAGCCTCTGCCTCAGGAGTAAATCCAGGGTTATAGGTAACT
>CAZCRJ010000601.1:0-2212 GCA_964501015.1 uncultured Roseivirgaceae bacterium
GTACATCATCCATTTAGCCAATATACGTACACCTCCTCAGTGACACCTGCAAAGGAACGATGAGAAAGTGGTATACTGTCTCGTCCTGCAAAATGGATTACCGGAAAAGTATTTTGATAATCTGATCATTTTCCAAACGTTTACTAATTACCAATCCATATCCGTTACAATTACACCGACTGTCAGTATCTTTAGCGATCAGTAAAACATACTAACAAATCATACGACCATGACTAATCTGCGATCAAAAGGAACAATCGGAATACTTACAGGAGGCGGAGATGTACCCGGGCTGAATCCTGCTATCCGGGCGGTAACGGTAAGGGCATTACGGGAAGGGTACCATGTTATCGGTATCCGAAGGGGCTGGGCGGGTCTTATTGATGTTGTTCGTGATACGAAAGCCGATAACTCCTTGAATGTAGTTGACTTAACGAAGAACGTTGTGGACAGGGCGGCACGTACTGGCGGCACTTTCCTTCATTCTTCCAGAACCAATCCGAGCCATGTTAGCAGAAATAGCGTTCCTCTTCACCTCAGGGATACGTATAATAAGGATAAGAATGACCTCACTCCAGAGGTTTTGAAAAATCTGGAGTTTTTGGGTATTGACAATCTGATTGCCATTGGTGGTGACGACACGTTGAGTTATGCCGTGCACTTGTACAAGCAAGGAGTAAATGTAAATGCCATTCCTAAAACCATGGACAACGATGTACCGGGCACTGACTATTGTATTGGCTTTAGTACGTGTGTTACCCGCACGATTCAAATGACAAATGCGCTCCGCACCTCAGCTGGTTCACATGAACGAATTATGGTACTGGAAGTATTTGGCCGCTATGCCGGATTTACTGCTATGCTGCCCACCATGGCAGGGGCAGCCAACCGTTGCGTTATACCCGAGCATCCATTCGATATCGAGCAATTGACGCGGTTGCTGGTAGACGACCGGAACGATAATCCCAGCAAGTATTCCATTGTAATGGTATCCGAAGGCGCCATGTTTGAGGGGGGGGAGATGATGTTTGAAAACGCGGAAAAAGATGCCTATGGCCATGCCAAGTTGGGCGGTATTGGTGATATGGTGTCGGCTAAGCTTAAGGAACTATCCCCTAAATACAATAATGGCCGAACCATTGAAACCATTAACCAGAAGCTTGGGTATCTTGTACGGTGTGGTGATCCTGACGCGATCGACTCCATAGTACCAATGGCGTTTGGTACGATGGCGTTGGACCTGGTTATGAAAGGTTTGCATGGGCAACTGGTAGTGTTGAACAATGGCCGGTATGATCATGTGCCCATTGATGTAATCACCAGCAAGAAGAAGATTGTAAATGTTCCCAAGCATTACGACCTCGAGCGGCTACATCCAATCTATAGAGATTTCGAAATGCTGCCGTTGTTTATTATGGCCAGCGAATAATCCAAAGGGCAGACATATTACTAAATCTCTTTATATGATAGGATTTACCTATTCATTATAAGTAACTTATGTGTGTCATTGAAAGCTTTTTAAAAGACATTTACTGAGATGATTTTGCTAGTAAATATTCTTCCGTAAGCTTTCTTTCAATAATAAAGGGTACAATGGGAAGGAGTGAAGCAATAAAATATACCGTGACCCGCTTCAAACTCCACTGGTAGTGCATCCAGCATTGGAGTAACAGAATTATGTACAACATGAATAATATTCCATGCGCCCATCCGACTATTTTTACAGCCAAAGGAAGATCAAAGAAATATTTGAGGGGCATGGCTATGCCCAGTAACACAACATAGGAGATTCCCTCCAGCAAGGCTATCGTGGCAAATCGTTTAATTTTTGGATGCTTCATCAGACGTTATTCTGGAAAACAAAGGCGCAATAATACAAGATAAATGGTTGTCTCCGGATGCTCTTTTGTACATAACGCTATTTCACTTTAAACGCTATCTTTAGTCGCAGGTTATACCACCTTTATGAAGCATACCGTTTTATTCCTTATCATTCTTTTCTGTATTGGTTCTTCCAGTGCACAGGACAACCATCATTACCAGACTGATTTTTCAAAAGAAGAATTTGCTCAGCGGAGAGTAAAAATAATGGATGCCATTGGAAACCAAGCCGTTGCCCTTATTCAGGGAGCCAGCGGACTGCCGGGTTTCAGTGTATTCCGCCAGAACAATACCTTTTATTACCTGACGGGACTGGAGACCCCACACGCCT
>CAZCRJ010000602.1:0-1889 GCA_964501015.1 uncultured Roseivirgaceae bacterium
CCGGTTTACCGTGATCCTGTCATACTTACTTTTCAGCAGCAACGCCTGATGATTGGCCATGGCGATGGCCTGGGACCTGGTGATACATTTTACAAAATTCTAAAAAAGATTTTTACTAATCCTGTTTGCCAATGGTTATTCGCCCGAATCCATCCTAACCTTGGCATAGCCATTGCTAAAAAATGGTCAAAGAGGAGTAGAATTGCTAATACGAAAAAAGAGGAGAAATTTCACAGTGAAGAGAATGAATTCCTGCTCGCATACTGTAAGGAAATGGAACGTAACATTCATCATGATTTCTATATCTTCGGACACAGACATCTTCCCCTGAACTTATCGGTGGGTGAACAAAGTCAGTATATCAATTTGGGCGAGTGGGTGAATTTTAATACATATGCTGAATACGATGGGAAAACTATGGAACTGAAAACATTTACATCCTGAAGCTGATGAAGAGTTTGCTTTTCATAGTGTTGAGTTTATCCTTTTCCTTCGCCCAGGTAAAGCCCTTACATACGCATTTACTAAAAAGCCCTGTAGACTATGTTTATGTAGACCGCCCGGGAGATCTTTATCTTCAGTTTTCCTCTGGCACCATTCAGAAATTTGGTATCAATGGAAAGCTTGTAGACGAATTTGACCCAGAACAAAAAATTACTGTTTTTGATCCACGCGATGGTGCCCGTGCGTTTACATATTCACAAAAATCACGTTGGTACAGTTTCGCCTATTTTGGATCATTCAACAAGACTCCGTTGAAAGAAGAATATGCCATAGATCCACTGCTGGTTTGTTCATCGGGAGATAAAAATCTATGGATACTGGATCAGGCAGATTACAGTCTCAAAAGAATTAATACCGATCGATCAACTGTTGACGTTGAAGTTTACTTACCACAAACCCTACATACTGATCAATTAAGTATCTTGTCATTTCGGGAATATCAGGGATTTCTATTCCTATTAGATCAATGTTCTGGAATTTATATTTTCAGTACCATGGGAAAACTTCTGAAACATTTTGAGGGGGAATCAATTTCCTACTTCAACTTTCTTGGAGAAGAACTTTACTATCTTCAAAATAACACTCTGATCTTTTACGATTTGTTCGATACCTCCACTCGCCAACTCGAGGTTGATCCTGCACTACAATTTATGCTTGTGACAGACGAACGAATCTATAGTATTTACCACAATCGGGTCGAATTTCATGCAGTAAACCCCTGATTCCGGGCACTCCTCCAGCGTTCATTCTTCAACACCCTGTATCAAATACGCACAAATCTGATGTTCATTATTGAACATATGTGTACATTGTAGAGCAGCTGCTATTCGTTTTTACTATGGATTAGCAGTATTTCCTGACTGGCATGGATTTTTCATTAACCAACGATCATAACCATAAACCACACCATGAATTCTGAAGGCGGAAAAATACTAATGATTGATGATGATGAGGACGTTTTACTCGCAGCTAAAATGTTGCTAAAGAAACAGAACCACCATGTAATCATTGAAAAAAATCCAAACAAGATCCCCTTTCTTCTTAATAACGATACCTATGATGTGATTTTGCTAGACATGAATTTCAGCAAAGACATTACCAGCGGAAAAGAAGGATTTTATTGGCTCGAAAAAATACTTGAAAAAGATCCTAACGCTGTAGTCATCCTCATCACGGCATTCGGTGATGTAGAAATGGCCGTTCGCGCTTTAAAACAAGGAGCAACAGATTTCATTCTCAAGCCATGGCAAAATGAAAAACTCATCGCAACAATTTCTACAGCCATACGCCTGAAGCATTCATATAACGAAGTAGATAAATTACGCAAAGCCAAAGAAATGCTGGAAGAGCAGATTAGCAAACCCTTTGGTGATATCATTGGTCAG
>CAZCRJ010000602.1:1910-2211 GCA_964501015.1 uncultured Roseivirgaceae bacterium
AAAGTGGCAAAAACAGATGCCAATGTTTTGATATTGGGCGAAAACGGAACAGGGAAGGAATTAATCGCCCGTGCCATACATCAACGGTCACTTCGTAAAGACCAAAGCTTTGTTTCGGTGGATATGGGAGCCATAACAGAGACTCTTTTTGAGAGCGAATTGTTTGGTCATAAAAAGGGTGCTTTTACCGATGCACGGGAAGACCGCCCCGGAAGGTTCGAGTTGGCGAACGGAGGAACCTTATTTTTAGATGAAATTGGCAACCTCAGTATGGCGTTGCAAAGTAAATTACTAAGCGCCC
>CAZCRJ010000603.1:0-2210 GCA_964501015.1 uncultured Roseivirgaceae bacterium
TGATATTGTGCTCTCTCTGATTGTAGTGGTGCTCATTGTAATGATTTTTATGTATTTCTCTCCTCTTGGCGTAGGTGGATAAATTTCCTTAGCATGAATAACTTAATTATATTGATACTCTCACTTACACTTCTATGTTCGTGTTTACAAAAACAAGAAGAAACCTCGGTTGAGTATTTTACCAACCCAATTTTGGCCGGATTCTATCCTGATCCAAGCATTTGCCGTGTTGGTGATGATTTCTATCTAACAACGTCTACGTTTGCCTATTACCCCGGTCTGCCCATACTTCACAGCAACGATCTGGTGAACTGGGAAACAATCGGTTTTGCTATGGACAGACCGGAACAACTCAACCTGGATGGTCATGGTGTTTCGCGTGGTTTGTTTGCGCCCGCTATCCGGTTTCACAATGGTCTGTTTTACATTACCTGTACTTTAATTGACACAGGTGGAAACTTTGTAATCACGGCAACCAATCCTTCCGGCCCGTGGTCTGACCCCTATTGGCTTCCCGAAGTTAACGGTATTGATCCTTCTATGTATTTCGATGAGGACAAGGCCTATATCATTTACAACAGCATTCCCCCGGATAATAAATCGCTGTATAGTGGGCATCGCACTATCCGCATGTTTGCGTTTGATTTGGAAAGTATGAAAGTGAAGGGTGAAGAAATTTTGCTTGTGAATGGTGGGGTGGATATTTCAACGAATCCGGTATGGATAGAAGCACCTCACATCTTTAAGAAGGATGGATACTACTACCTGTTTTGTGCTGAGGGAGGAACCGGTTACAATCATTCAGAAGTTGTATTTCGAAGTGAGCGAGCTGAAGGACCTTACACCCCTTGGGATAAAAACCCGATTTTAACACAGCGCCATCTCGATCCGAACCGTGCCAACCCCATTACAACAGTAGGTCATGCTGATTTTGTAGAACTTGATGACGGAACCTGGTGGGCTGTATTTTTAGGTTGTCGCCCCTATGCTGATAAAGATTATTTCAATACGGGCAGGGAAACTTTTTTAAGCCCTGTGAAGTGGACTGACGGCTGGCCGGTAATCAATCCCGATTTTGAAGAGATTCAATACAGCTATCCAACGCCATTTCCCAACACCACTATCAAACAACCTACGTATGCGCGCTTCCATCATCGGTATGAGTTTGATACCGATGTGTTACACTTTAACTTTCAGTTTCTTCGAACTATCCGTGAACCTTGGTACAGCTTTTCGGATAAGCCTGGATTTCTAACATTACAGGTAAGGCCTGAGACTTGTGCTGAGCGTGTTAATCCAAGTTTTATTGCTCATCGTCAAACGCACCTATTTGGTGAAGCCAGCACTTCGCTTGAGTCATACCCAGGCATGAAAATGAAAAGGCAGGTTTGACTGTATTTCAAAGTGAAAATAATTTTTACTTCCTCTGTAAATCAATGGAGAACGGAGAAGCAGTTGTTCAATTGTTTAAGTCGGTGAAAGACGATAAGAATATGGAATTGATAACATCTCAGAAATTGGCTAATGCTATTTCCATTCAATTGAAGATTGAAGCACAGGGTGAAGTGTATGGTTTCTTTTACAAAACCGAAAGTTCAGATTGGATTACCTTAAGGGATAAGGTTGATGCACGTTTTCTGAGTACGCGGGAGGCGGGGGGATTTGTAGGGTGTATGTATGCACTTTACGCGACATCAATGGGAACTGAGTCGGTGAATAAAGCTCATTTCGACTGGTTTGACACACGCATTTCTGACAAGTGTTAAACATTTATATAAAGAGTGAAAGATTTTCCTTGTACTGCTCACAGAAAGTTTTGTGAAGAACATGTACAGCACGTCTACCTTTGTCGCCATGGGCTAGCAGACATACCGTTCCGCCATTTCCGCCTCCGGTAATTCGTGCCCCGGAAATTCCGTCCAGAGCCATGGCCTTTTCTACCATTTCGTCCGTTCTATCGGTACCCAAACCACACCTCGAATAACTTTTGTGAGATTCAAGCATAAGGGAACCTACTAACTGAATGATCTTTTCTCTTTCAGTTTCTATTGACACCATACTTAGTTTAATAAGATTTTCCTTAAACTGATAAACCCTATGATTTTCATATACCGGATGCGCGGTGCAAAGTTTTAACAGGTAAGGTTTAGTCTTGTCGATTGTTGTAATTCGATCTATAGTTTCGCCATATTGATTGAGAAAATCACTTC
>CAZCRJ010000604.1:0-2210 GCA_964501015.1 uncultured Roseivirgaceae bacterium
GTTGAAAAGCTTAATGTTACTATGGGGTTCTCGCTAAGCAGTACCCCTGTATTTACGCTGGTGGAATTACTGATTGAATTGCAGGTTAAACGTAAAGACGATCATTTCAACCACCGTGCCGTATTGGGTTTACTGAACCATCCTTACAGTGTTGCGGCCGATCCGGCATTGGCCAACTCCAAGCGAAAGGAAATTCTGAAGCATAATTGGGTTTCCATTCCCAAAAGTTATCTGGCCACCGGAAATGACCTACACCGCGTCATGTTTGTGGAGACAGAAGTTTCATCGGTTATCGATTACCTGCGCAGGGTTTTAGTATGTGTTGGATCCATCGATTCCATTTCAGATTTTGACCGCGAGTATGCGTATCACTTCATAAAAAGTGTAAACCGGATTGGGGAAGTATTGGGCAACGAATATTCCGTCCTTCCATCCTTTCTCCGGTTCTTTCGCCAATATATCCGAATACAAAAAATCCCATTCAGTGGCGAACCCTTGCAAGGGCTACAAGTGATGGGTATGCTGGAAACGCGTAACCTCGATTTCAAAAACGTATTCATGCTTTCTCTTAACGAAGGTGCCCTTCCTCCGGGCAGTGGTAAAGGTTCCTATATACCCTATTCTATCCGGAAGGCCTATCGCCTGCCAACGGTAGAGCACCAAGATGCGATGTATGCCTATTTGTTTTATCGTATCCTTCAACGGGCCGAAAATGTAGTGCTCTTTTATAATACCGAAACTAATGTATTGGGCCAGGGTGAGAGAAGCAGGTTACTTCAACAGTTACTGTATGAAAGCGGTATGTCACTTTCACCTATTACATTACACAACCCAGTTCAGCCATCACAGGTAAAGCCCATTTCAATCCAAAAGGATAAGCAGATACTGGATGCACTCACAACATTAAATGAAGGCAATACGTATTTCAAAGGCATTTCACCTTCCGCATTGAATGCCTATATCGAATGCAGGCTGAGGTTTTATTTCCAGCATGTAATGAAAGTTCGCGAAGCCGATGAAGTGGAGGAGGATATGGATGCACGTGTACTAGGTGTCTTCCTCCATGATGTGATGGAGAAATTCTATTCCAGCCTGGCAGAAAAAAAGGGAAACAACAACGTAAGTGCTGATGATTTTAAACAGGCAGAGGCCGACATCATCACCATGCTCGATGAGCGGATTAAAAAAGAATACAGACTTGATCCGGATAAGCCTATCCTATATGAAGGCCAGCTTAAGTTGGTGAGTGAAATTGTGAAACGGTTTATCGGGCGGATACTGGACCGCGATAAACGCTATGCACCGTTTATCCCACGGACTGAATATCAACCAGCCCCCGTTTGTGGCGGTGTTGGGGGGCATCATTGACCGTGTAGACCGCAAGGATGATGTGCTACGCATAGTGGATTATAAAACCGGGCGGGATAAACTTGAGTTCGACAGTGTTGAATCCCTGTTCAGGCGGGAAGGGGAGCGAAACAAAGCAGCGTTCCAAACCTTGCTCTATGCATGGATTTATTGGAAGGCGAAAAACCCAACACATACCATAGTTCCAGGGTTAATTAACAGCAAAAATTTATTTGATGACAACAAGCCTTTCGGGTTATGGATGAAGAAGACATTATTGACTGATGCATCAGCGGTAATGCCTGAATTTGAAGTACGGCTGAAAGAATTACTGGAAGAACTCTTTAACCCAGAAACAGTCTTTGACCAGACGAAAGAAATTAAAAATTGTACGTACTGCGCGTATAGCCGGCTTTGTTATCGGTAACTTGAGTGTGGTGTTTGGTAGTTTGTGTAAGAGGTGTTTTGTTCATAGCAAATCGTTGTGGAAGAAGTTTGTGCGTTGTGGATTACTTGAGCCCCTGTTACAGATGGGCAAAAAGAAAAGCCGCCCCCATTTCTGGCAGCGGCTTCTCAAACCAAACCCCAATTACAACTAAACAGGCCAGTCGCTTGGGCTTCCGGCCAGGTTGTATACTTTAAACCCGTTTTTTGCCATAATGTTACAGGCTTGGCCGCTCCGATTTCCGGTACGGCAGAACACGAAGTATTCTTTGTTCTTGTCCAGGGTTGCAATCTGACTTGCAAACGATGGCGACATAATGTCAAGGTTACGTGCCCCTTTAATGGAGCCGGCTCTGAATTCACCCGGTGTGCGAACATCCAATAACACAGCATTGGGCGTTGCGACAAACTTTTCTTTA
>CAZCRJ010000605.1:0-2209 GCA_964501015.1 uncultured Roseivirgaceae bacterium
GTACAACAGGGTTTGTTGTAATTACTCCATTGATATTGGATAGCTGCTTTAGCAGGTAAGCAGAGTTAACGATGAACTTCATTCGTGGTTGTTGATTTTATTGTTAAACGCGGTAAAGTTATAAAGAAAAGGCAATAATGGAAACGATTGAAAAGTGTCCAAATCACAGAACAAATTACTCTGTCCTAACGAAATAATTGCGTTTCTTCAGCATGGGCATCAGCTTGTTTTTATCGAAATAGGCCAGTTGTGAACCATTAATGATTCCCGTTACCCTTCCGGGGATTTCATCCCTCCAGTACAAGGCCAGGGTATACTGTTTTGAGGCCACATCAAAGGCTGTAACTATCCATTGGGGATTGATGGCCGTAAGACTGTCTTGAAGGGCAGCATGCTCCGGGTAGTCGTCAACCGTAAGCAGGGATATAGCATCCAGGAAGTCGTTCAGTTTGGTGGTATCGGTGGCCACTAATCCTTCTACCGAAAAGAAACCATCGGTAAACCGGATGGAATAATTATCCGTTTCCTGTGCGGGGAATTGAACAGACAATCCTGTAAAATTCCGCCAGTTCAATTGAAACACATACTTATCTTTCCAGCCACCTTTTTCGAGTTCAAAAATTCCGGACACATACACCCGGTAACCGGGGATGGTCATGATGAATGCACCTTCTCCTTCTTTTACAAAATACGCTTGCGACTTGCGGAGATTTCCGCCAGCCCAAAACAGGAGTTTCTGATTATCCTCTGAAAACAGGCTGACTTTCACACCTTCCTGTTGAACCTGTTGCATAATGGAATCCTGAAGGATTTTCGCTACTGGTCGTAGTGGCTGAGCTTGCTGCAGCGTGGCAAACAATACATCCACCATGTTGCGGTCGGCAAGAGTTCCGTTGGCCATCCAGCGCACACCGTCATAGGTTAGTTCCACTGTGTGCTGTTTACTTTCCAGCACTACTTTGTCAATTGTTGTTAAGTCTTCAACACGAAAAGTATCCACAGCAACAACAGCCTTATCGCTGTGGATAAGCCAAAAGTAAACAGCAGTAACCGCACTGAGTACAATCAGTGTTACCAATAAGGTGCGGTTTCGTTTTTCCTGGTGTGTCACGTGTGGGCGAATTTTCGTTTGCGTAGGTAGGCGCGGATCATGCCATAGATAATCAAGGCCATCACCGGCAGAACCAGGTTAATGAGTTGCCACTTGGTTTTTTCCGTACGAATCTTTTCCTTATCCAGTGGGCGAATTTTTACTTCCTTCGTTCGGGCATTGATCAACCCGTTTGTTTCGGTCAGGTACGCCATAGCATTCATCAGCAATTCTTCGTTGGCGAATGTGTAATTCGTAAAGGGATCCAATCCCAGTTGCTGCGGATTTCCAGACCGGGGATTAACATCGTTACGGGCCATGTCGCCATCCGAAAACACAATGATTCGAGCGGGCTCACCTTCGGCTTTAAAAGTATTCTGATCAGCGCCTTCGGGTAAAAACCTATTCTTATATAAAGAGGTAAAGTTGCCTTCCAATAAAGACCCTACCGGGATGTTGCCGGACGAAAAATTCTCCGGCTTTACATTTCTCCGGATTTCATTAATGCTTACCGGCACCGGTGCCGAAACTTTACGTGAATACGCTGACGTAAACACAAGGGGTGTTTTTACAATTCCGTCTGCTTTAACCGTATCAATGCTGCTGGCAAATTTCAGCACTACTGCATCCAGGTTTCGGGTAATGGGATGGTCGGCATAGCGATTAACCAATGGGAAAAATGGCCAGTCCATTAACTGAACCTGGGGCTTTCCTCCTACCTGCCCGGTTACCACGGGGTATAAACCTGCATTACGGTCCTGCACTAAATCAGCATTAATGCGCACTCCATATTTAAACAGCAGATCATCCAGACGCAGTTCATACGGAAAAGCAAAATAATCAACACGCGAGGCGCTGTCCATGGTAGCTTCCAGTTTATCGAGCAGGAATAACATATTACCACCATTCATTATGTATTGATCAAGCTTGTGTTTTTCAGGCTCACTGAATGCGTATTTAGGTTTTGCAACAATTATTGCATCATACTCTTGAAGAGAAGTTTTACGTAAAAGATTCACCTTATATACATCATATTTTTCCAGTAAGGCATTGTTAAAACTTGCTACTGTTACGCTATCCAGTTCGCTATGCCCTTGAACAAACCCGATACGTTTCCGG
>CAZCRJ010000606.1:0-2207 GCA_964501015.1 uncultured Roseivirgaceae bacterium
AAACAGGGATTGTCTCCTGGTGGGCAATTTGCTGATGATTTTCTTCACATCATGAACAAACCCCATGTCCAACATCCTGTCGGCTTCATCAAGAACAAAGAAGTTGATATCATTCAGGTGAACATGACGTTGGTTCATCAGGTCCAATAACCGGCCGGGTGTTGCAATTAAAACATCCACCCCCGACCGGATAGCTTCTACCTGGCTGTGTTGGTTAACCCCACCGAAAATCACCTTATATCTAAGACGGGTATTCTTTCCATAGTTTTCAAAGCTCTCCCCGATTTGGATGGCCAATTCACGTGTAGGGGTTAAAATCAGACTTCTGATTACCCTTTTTCCAGGGATGATGTTCTTATCCTGGGTTAACAATTGAATAATGGGAATAGCAAATGCTGCTGTTTTCCCGGTGCCTGTTTGGGCCACGCCTAAGAGATCCCTGCGCCCTAAAACGAGGGGAATAGCTTGTGCCTGAATGGGTGTGGGAGTTGTGTATCCTTCTGTTTTTAAAGCCTCGAGGATCGGCTCAATCAAATTTAATTGTTGAAATGACATGTAATAATAATAAAAAATAGAGCTGGCAAAGACGTTGCTTTTCTGAATCAGCGATTGCTTTTGTACTGCACCGGCTTACAACTGGCCGTGTCTGATGGGTGAGTAATGCGTCAAAGGTAAGGAATTAAAATTGAAAAGAACTATTTTATATTTCATGGCAACTACAAAGTATATTGCAACCGTATGAAATGATATCCCTTACAAGGTTCATAGGCGGCTTGGTTCAGCTCAAAAAAACTATTTCCCCGGGCGATAGGTCTTCTTTGCCCGTGCCTCTACATCCTCTTTATAATAGGCAACATCCTTAAAGTTTACATCGGCATATCGTTGTGCCTGGTCGAAGAAGTGTGGAGAGGAAGGGTCACCACTTTGCCCTCCGGCTAGAATACTTTTGGCTTTTACTTTTTCACCAAATTCCACTACTGCAACAAAACTGTTGCCATGCACACCGTATAGTTTCTTGGTATTTGGTCCTGGTCGTGAGGCATATGCACCCAACGCTCCCCAATTACCGGAGGCCATTCCAATGGCAATGCTTGGTGCGTTATCATCTAACCGGGGAATGATGGAACCATCCAATCGTTGAAAACGATTAACTTCTCCCCAGGGTATATTCCAGTCACCAAAATCATCTTTAAGTTTTTGGATTGTTTCGGTAAAAATGTCCAACCGTTCTTTATGGTCTGTTTTTGTTCCGAAATAATTTACACGCTCCATGGGAGTTAGTCCCTCAGGCCGTGGACCTTTTTGAAGGTAAAGTGTTCCATAAAAATGGGCCAGCGTCATCCCCACCGATTCTTTGGATACACGCAAATCCCATTGGCGAAGTACATCAATTGAAGGTTCTAGGGAAGCATAATTTTTTCCAGATTTATCGTAGGCTTCTATCAAGCCGGGTAGTAAATACTCAAATCCTGTAATGTACGGATCGTAGGCGGTCTCAATTAGTTTATCCAACGTATATCCACTCCTTCCGGTTAATACTTTTATGGCATGAATACCTCTGAAATTCTCCGGCTCAGTAGCCATGTAGTAGGGATAATCTTCTCTCTTCGGGCTGTATTCCAGCGCTGACGTAAAAGGTGTTGAATTACAATTCTGTATCCATCCGTTACCGGGATTTAGTAACTGTATCGATTCATCCACACCATGCAACCCTTTCCAGTCGGTAGCAGGATTACTGCCATCTACGGGTTTGGAATAATCAAATTGCACATCGCGCACAGGAATGAAATTACCCTGGAAGTAGGCAATGTTTCCATCGGCATCTGCGTACACAGTATTGTTGGAAGAATTGGTTTTCAATTCCATCACATTTTTAAATTCTGCATGAGTAGAAGTTTTGGTACGATTATAGGATTGCTGAAGTGCTTCAGCAGGACTCCACATCATGGCAGTGGCTACCCATTTATCATCGATGCGATGGGTTATTGGTCCGTGATGTGTCCGGTAAAACGTAAACGATTTTTGAGCAAGAGAATCCTCACTTTTGTAGGATAGCGTAACTTGCTTTTCTTCCACTTCCCGCAGCGCATCGCCATATTTATAAAACTTCATTCCCTCCTGCTCCACTATTGTTTCCAGGAATTCATCCATTACATCGGTGTAGGATGAAGTGTGCATCCAGCCATTTTTTTCATTAAATCCCTGGT
>CAZCRJ010000607.1:0-2205 GCA_964501015.1 uncultured Roseivirgaceae bacterium
TATCAACACCTAACGCTTTCATGAGTATCCGTATACCCACAATAA
Organism: uncultured Roseivirgaceae bacterium; assembly: GCA_964501015.1. Taxonomy (GTDB): domain Bacteria; phylum Bacteroidota; class Bacteroidia; order Cytophagales; family Cyclobacteriaceae; genus UBA2336. The sequence continues at coordinate 46 of CAZCRJ010000607.1, forward strand.
TTTCATGAGGCTTCTCCAGCATCAGGCGGTGATCGGCTGTTAGGTAGGGTTCGCATTCTACACCATTAATAATCAGGTGATCAACATGCTTGCCTTCCGGAACACTGAGCTTTACGTGAGAAGGAAACGCTGCACCTCCCATACCCACTACACCCTTTTCCAGAATACGTTCAATAATTTCGTTGGGGCTAAGGAGAATATCCTTTTTCAGCGCTTCACTTCGGTCGATGGATTCATCCCACTCATCACCTTCACGGAGGATATCAATAGCGGTATGCTTAAATCCACTGCTGTCCATAGCATTGCGGATCTCGGAAACTTTTCCGGAAACGGAAGCATGAATATTCGAAGAAACAAATCCTTCATGGGTAGCAATGATCTGTCCTGTTTTAACAACATCGCCCACCTGTACATTTATTTTCGCAGGCGCACCGATATGTTGTATGACAGGAATAGTAACGGAGGCTGGCAACGGCAACACATCAATCGGAACATGAGCTGTTAACTTCATATCGTTTGGATGAACGCCTCCTATGCGAAAGGATTTAAGATGGTTTAACCGCGCTGTCATTATCGTTTTGTTGTGCTTTTAGTTTTTCGTCTTCCAGTTTCTGACGCTCTTTCTCCTCACGCTTCAGTCGCGCCTGGGTTACAGAAGCAATTTTATCGGGTGAAACATTGGCCGCAATAATGTTGTGCACAGCACAGGCATCAATGCACTGCAGACAAAGCTTACACTTATCGGGATCAATGGAGGCCAGGTCTTTGTTCATCGTGATCGCATCGAATTTGCATATCTCGAAACATTTCGAACATCCGTCACAGGCAACAGCGCATGCCTTCCGCGCTTCGCTGCCTTCATCTTCATTGATACACGCTACATAAATCCGCTGATTCTTCTTTCCCTGGGGCCATAATTCAATAATATCTTTCGGGCACTCCGTTACACAGGCATTGCAGGCTGTACACTTGTCTTCGAGGATCACCGGAAGTCCGGTGCGCTCATCCATGTACATGGCTTCAAAATCACATACCGCTACACAATCTCCCATTCCCAAACATCCATACGCACAACCGGTATCGCCACTATAGAGTGTTGCCGCTACCTTGCAGGAATTCACACCATCATATACATTGGTTTTCTTCCGGTGTTCAAACGATCCGGAACACCGCACCACTGCGATGTAGGGATCTTTCTCTACGGCTTCCACACCGAGGATTGCCGCCACTTCTTTCATCACCGCATTGCCTCCAACCGGACAATGAAGGTCAGACAAATCCCCTGCCTTCGCTACGGCCAGCGCAAAAGCATGACAGCCGGGCTGTCCGCAGCCACCGCAATTGGTGCTGGGCAGAACGGCCTCTATCTTTTCAATCCGCGGGTCTTCCTGAACATAGAATTTTTTGGAAACAAAATAAATGACCACCGCAGCAACGATGCCGATGCCGGTCAGACTTAGTACAGTATAAACTAAAAGCTCATTCATTTTTTCACCACTTCAAGTTGACACGTTTTTCCGCTGCGCTTTCGTACACTATAGAAGATGAGGAAGTAAGGAACAAGGATCAGCAACGATGCCACTCCTGCAATACTCTCAGAATAACTCAACTCTAACATTCCCATCAGCGTTACCATCACCAGCAGAAATGGAATTCCATATAACCACAGCATGGCCCCGTAAGCAGACGCAGGCTTTACCCGCACTACTACTTCATCGCCCGGGAAAAAAGAATTGCCTGCTGCCGTTACCTCTACATATTTGGATTGGGACTCACCCAACATACACAAACTGTTGTGACAGGATGCGCAGCCAGTGGCCCCCGACAATACGATAGTTACCTTGTTGTGATGACAGGAGGTTACCAGTCCGGTAGTTTCTATGTAGGCCGACTCACGCATATTTTCCCGATTTAACTTTGGTACGCTTACGCATTGGATATTTCTCCAGCATGGATAAACTTGTTCTTAGTACTTCGCCCATCGTAGTACACTTCAGAAAATCTGTATCCTCGTATAATTCTGCCAGTTCATGCTTTAGCTGATGAATATTTTCTGGTGAGGATAATGCATCGCCCACCATAGCATTAAGCAATGCCTTTAACTGATCACCAGCTGCAATGGTTCGGTTCAATATTCGCGTCCGTTCCTCTTTCTGATAT
>CAZCRJ010000608.1:0-2203 GCA_964501015.1 uncultured Roseivirgaceae bacterium
TCATCATACAATTCACCTGGTTGTGCTAAATTATAAGCCGTTAAAGAAAACCGCAGTGGCATATATTCCGGCTTATAGGTGATGCCAGCCTGTACATCCAAAGGTATACGGGCTGAATTGGTTTCCGAGTAATCACTTAATACCACACCTATATTTTTAAAAGCCAATCCAATTGTTAACGCCTTGTGGGGATGAATAAATACCCCTCCCAAATCAAGCACCATTGCCGTTGACCGATATCCAGCCAGATTTGAAAATACTGTCTTTACGGTAGCACCCAGCCTGAAATGCGATACCTGGTGGCTTTTGCTGATCAACAGAGCCGTCTCACCAGAAGCGTATGAATCTGTTAGCATTCCAGTACCATCATACCCTTCAATGTCGCCATACGATAGATGTTGAATCCCAAACGACAGTGTACCGATTTTTTTAAAATCCTGTGCAAAGGCAAAGGATGCCTGTCCGATATCGGCTACATGAAATAAATAACTTGCAGAAGCCCACCCGGCAAGGGAATCACTCACCAACGCAGGGCTACTGAATATAAAATTTATATCCTGATTGGCGGACGAAACATTAACCCCTCCCAATGCCGCCAACCGCGCATGCGTAGAGATGTTGAGAAACTGAAAGGAGGTCTGCCCGCCAAATTGAGCTACTACTTTACTAGTAGTTACAATCAGGAATGCAACACTTAAAAGGCCATACAGAATGTAACGCTTCATCTGCAAACAAAGATCAACGTTTTACCTGGCAAGAAGTACATTCCTGAAAAAATAAACATGGACTGTTGAATCGCAATACCCAAAGCTCCTGATTACGAATTACGCTGCCGTCTTTTGATCAGTCAAACTGAATTTCATTGCGTTTTTTACTTTATCCTTAAGCAACGCTATTTTTAGTACATCTTCAATGTTATTCACAAACTGAAACACCAGGCCCTTGATATAATGGGGCTCAATTTCCTCGATATCCTTTTTGTTCTTAATGCTCAAGATAATTTCCTTGATTCCACTTCGCTTTGCCGCAAGAATCTTTTCCTTGATGCCCCCCACAGGTAATACTTTTCCGCGCAGGGTTATTTCGCCTGTCATGGCCATTTTGGCTTTTACTTTTCGTTGGGTGTAAATTGAGGCTAACGAGGTAAGCATGGTTATCCCCGCGGAGGGACCATCCTTTGGAACAGCTCCGGCCGGCACATGAATGTGTAAGTCATATTGTTGAAATACACGATGATCAATACCGAGTGTTTCTGCATTTGATTTTAAAAACGACAGGGCAGCCATGGCTGATTCTTTCATAACATCACCCAACTGACCGGATATAGTAAGGGCTCCCTTACCCCTGCTCAGGCTCGATTCTATAAACAAAATTTCACCGCCTACCTGAGTCCAGGCAAGGCCCGTTACAACACCTGCTGTATCGTTACCCTGGTATAATTCTTCATCAAAAATTTCTCCGCGTAGCACCTTGCGAACGGTTTCTTCCGTTACTGTCTTATCATACACTTCATCCATGGCTACCGATTTGGCAATATTGCGCACGAGCGAACCAATTTTACGCTCAAGGTTTCGAACACCGGATTCACGGGTATACCCTTCAATAATTTTGGCCAGCGCCTTGCGACTGATTTTTACCTGACTTGGGGTAAGACCATGCTCTGCCAATTGCTTTGGCACAAGATGACGAACGGCTATTTCAATTTTCTCTTCCTGGGTATAGCCTGTTATTTCGATGATCTCCATTCTATCCCGTAAGGCAGGATGTATAGTGTCCAGTGTATTCGCGGTAGCAACAAATAAAACTTTTGATAGATCATACTCTACTTCCAGGTAGTTATCTCCAAACGTGCTGTTTTGTTCCGGGTCAAGTACTTCCAGCAATGCCGATGACGGATCGCCACGGAAATCGGAGCGCACTTTATCTATTTCATCCAATATGTATACCGGATTGGATGATTGCGCCTTCTTGATATTCTGCAGTACTTTCCCAGGCATTGCACCGATATAGGTTTTACGGTGCCCACGGATTTCAGCCTCATCATGCACACCACCTAACGACATGCGCACATATTTACGGTTGAGTGATTTAGCAATGGATTTTCCCAAAGAAGTTTTTCCCACACCTGGAGGGCCATACAAGCACAAGATCGGGCCTTTCATATCCTGCTTTAGTTTTAGTACTGCCAGGTATTCGAGAATTC
>CAZCRJ010000609.1:0-2203 GCA_964501015.1 uncultured Roseivirgaceae bacterium
TTCCACCGCTGGATTCTATTTCTATTACCAGTTGTTCCAGCAAATCCATTCGTCTGGCAGTTACTACAACACTGGCTCCTTGCCGGGCAAACTCCAGCGCCATGGCACGGCCTAAGCCTGACGATGCTCCGGTGATCCAGACGATTTGATTGTGAAAGTTCATTGGCTATAGGTTATTTTAATTAACAAGTTCGATAAAGATAGTTACTTCATTGTTGAGTACCATGCTTGTTTCTCCGAGCTGGTAGTCCAGTCGGTTGATGATAAATTCGCCTGTAAAGATCAGTTGGTTATTTTTCGATGTAACTGTAAAGGGTAACTCAATTTCCTTTCTCACATCCCTGATTTGTAAATCGAATACACCTGTATATCTCCCCTTGCCTTTCGATAGTATTCTTTTGGATTGTAAGGTTATGGCCGGAAACTTTTCAATATGAAAGTATTGGCGGCCGAGTAAATGTTTATCGCGTAGTTTTATACCGGTATCAATGGAAGCCGGATTGGCAAGCCCACTGATTTTACAGTTAGCTAATTTTTTTGCATCCCACACAATGGCATATTCCCAGTCGCTGATCGTACCATCTACCGTAATGCCTGCATTTTTAATTTGAAATCGAACAGGTTCATTTCCTTTTTCAGTAGGTGTTGAAAATACTGAAATGAAAATGTTAATGAACAAATAAATCGCCATCATACCTTAAAGGGTTAGAAGGTAGGCAATCAACGCTTTCTTATCCTCAGCATTTAGCTGCATGCCAAACTCATGACCGGGCACTGCTTTTGTTTTTACGTTGTGCGGTTTAAAGCCGGTAGGAACATAATCATCGCTTAGTCGTGCGGGATCAAAAAAGTCTTCCAGATTTGCTAAGGAGGCATCATGCATAAATGGGCCCCGATACCAAAGGCCGAGTAATGATGGGATTTTATAGTATCCCGTACCTCTTCGGGTGTTCAGGGTATAGCCCGGATCAGTGCCTACAGAAATATCGAAGATATCGTATTTATTGTAATGCTCCTCTGGAATGTCGAAACCATCAGCAGGGGTAAGTTTGTTGTTGGTGAACAGCGGTGGAGTATGGCAGGTTACACAACCTTGTTGCGCAAAAATGATTTTCCCTTTTTCGCTTAGCGCGGAAGGTTTGTTCGGATTTTCGGGTGGCGTTAGCGAATAAACATATTTGGCAATGGCTAATAATTGCGCATCAGAATGACGGTCATACGTTCCGGGAAAGATAATGGGCTGTCCATTGTACAATCTTTCCTTGGTCAACCCTATCGGGTTGTAATCACCATAGAAATTCAAAAAGTCCAGTGCCTGATTCATGGCGATGTAGCGCATCATGTCTTCCATGTTTCGATGCTGACTAAGCCCGCCATGGTCTAAGTATTTTCTGTCTTTTACCCCAATCAAATTCGGTGCTTGCGGAGGATATAAGATGCTGGTTCCTTGTCGGCCAAAGGCCCCTTCAGGAACAGCTTTATAGGCAGCAATAATTTCTTCCCTACCGCTTGTTAAGAGTTTACCGTGTGGATCACCTTCCACCCATGGACTGCTAAACAGAAAACTTGTAATACCCTGAACTCCTCTTTCTGAAGCGCCATCTGTTTCCATAGCATAAGCAAAAGCCTTATCTCCCGACCAGTTGCCCTGTGCACCAAGTATGGTGCTGCCATCGGGCATTACACGGGTATGACACATGGCACACGATAAATTTCCCAGATAGACTTTTCCCTTGCCTGCCACCACCCACTTTGCAAATGGCATGATGCCATCGGGAGTTATCGGCATGTCTGAACCAGTATACAACGCTTTATCACGAACATGCCTTGTACTGATGACAGCACCCAATGTATCGATGGGATATTCGAAAAGCAATTCACCTGCTTTGATCCAATCTTCTTCTGTTTTGAGTTGTGATGCATCAAAAACAATTTGTGCCTCTTGCTCATGCAGCCATTCCCAATAACCTTCAGGCTCATAATCGGGATGGTAGACAGGATAGGTTTTATAAATCACCCGCTCGGGCAAAGCATAATAGAATTCTTCTGTAACGGGTTCAACCGAATAAGCAGGGTTGGCATTGGGTAATTCCCAGTTTTTCAGGGCTTCGTTGGTCCATATACGTGGAATTTCAGAAGTAGAATGTTGCCAGTTTTGAATAAATGAAAAACCAAGTGTAGCCACACCAAGCGCAAATAGAAC
>CAZCRJ010000610.1:0-485 GCA_964501015.1 uncultured Roseivirgaceae bacterium
CTAATAATAAAGAAACCGATGAGCGTAACAACAGGAACTGCGACCCAAATCATTGCTTTACGTTTGGCTTGATGAATGGTGTGATCGCTTAAAGGCATTTTACGTCCTAAGTTTCTAAGGGCGTTTTTGAAGATTCTTCCTTCATTTTCAAATCGTTTGGCATTCGCTAAGTTTAACCCAGCGTAGCGTTCTATTTGTTTCGTTGTCACTTGGTTAGAATCGCCAATGATATCAAAGAACCATTTAATGATTTGCTGCTCATGCGCTAATAATGTTGAACGGTCTAATTCGTTATTTAATGTAAGCGCGAAATCTGCATCTTTACTTGTAAGTTCTTGGCCTTCATAAGCCATTAAAATATATTTACGGCGAATTAAATCAAGTAAAGTTGCGGTCACATCTTCATCACTGGTTTTTCCAAAGTGATAATAATAACTCCTCTCAGCTGGGGTTTCCTCAGTCGGGAGTTCTCTTAAATAATCCCC
>CAZCRJ010000610.1:495-1042 GCA_964501015.1 uncultured Roseivirgaceae bacterium
AAAATAGGCAATTAACTTTAGCTCGCAAAAAAAATGAAATATTTCTTTTTATTACGTCTAGCTATATATAACATAAGTAGTGCAATTGCAATACTAACCCCTAAAAATACTTGGGTAAGGGTGATGCCTAAATTGCTATAATTGGCTAAATTTTCTTGGTATTCCATGATAATGGCTTTATTGATGCCATCATTGATATACACATTACTTGGATCGATTGACCCTTCAAACAAGGCATTAGGCATTAATAGTCTAAACTCTAAGAACTCACTTGTTTTCACGTCTTCAATTGTTAATTTTACATGGGTGTTGGATACGATTTCTATAAACCCATCTGAGATTCCGTGACCCCAAATATATAAATCATCTTCAGTAAAAGTATTGTTTGGTAAATAGATATTGATGGTGCCTTGTTTAATCGGCCCTTCCATATATTCAAATAAGACCCAGTTTAGTTCACTAATGTCTGAATATTGGGATACAGCACCTGTAATGGTAAAGTCATAAATAAATGTAATATCACCATATAAGCCACCAATATAACCAG
>CAZCRJ010000610.1:1052-2197 GCA_964501015.1 uncultured Roseivirgaceae bacterium
TATAAAAATTGATTCACATAATGTACGACTTGGTTCACAGTCTACTGGGTATCCAAGTTCATCATAATCATTGTCCCATGAATAACCGATTGTCATTTGATTGGTAATATCAGTTTCATTTTCTAACACCCTTACACTGACACTGCTTGTATCAAAAGAAGCGGTATTAGATGGGCTGTAGGGGAAATTATAATCATCAGGAAATTTCTGATAATCAATATCTCTGAAACGCACACGCATCTCGGAATTATAATACATATCATAGCGTTCTACGATACGCATATCACCAGCGTCGTTTAAATAAATGTCAGCGTTATAGGTTTCGATCGTTACATCGCTAAAATCAAAAAAAATCGACGCAAAACGAACAATTACAAATATAATTATAAATCCACCAAATAATAAACCGAATCGTTTATTAGCATTTGAGGGGTTTGTACGTAAGGCCATTGGCTTTATCCTCCTATTATGTATGTGTGCTCATAATATGATTATACAATAATTTGATAAGAAGATTTGAAGTAATTGTGAATTTTTCTTTAATTGTTGCTTTGAGGCCATAATTTTACGTTTTTATGTGATAAACTATTCATAATTATAAAGTCACAGAAAAAGGTGCAAATATGCGTAAATTCAAACTAAATGAGCCATTTCTTATATTTTTTCTTGCTTTCATATTAATTGCCGCATTAACTGTGATGAATCAATCAAACACAGAACGCATCAATATAGAAAATGCAAGTCCTTTAAACGATGATTGGCAAGTGAGTAGTACGGAAACAGTTACCTTACCAAATCAGTTAGATGTGCCTAAAGATCAACCGTATCGTATTTATAAAACCTTAGATGAAACATTTAATGATTCAACCTATTTATTAATAAGAACGTCGCTCGCTAATCTTGTTGTTCGTATTGATAATCAAGTCATTTATGAGATGAATTACGAGATGATTTAGAAGGTGCTGTTTTAGAAATTACGTATCAATCCCCTTTTGAGGCCATGAGCGGGAATTTAAACGAAGTCTATTATGGTAGAGAGGGGACGTTGCTTAAACATATTGTTATAAATTATGGATTTAGGATGATTACAGGTCTTTTTTCGATCATAATCGGGATTATGATCATGCTTGGAACAGTCCTCATTT
>CAZCRJ010000611.1:0-2194 GCA_964501015.1 uncultured Roseivirgaceae bacterium
ATTTTTATCTGTGGTCATTCCCATATCCTGCGGGTGAAGCGTGATCCGAAGCATAACAATTTGTTGTATATAAATCCCGGAGCTGCGGGCAATCATGGTTTCCATCACATCAAAACACTAGTTCGTTTTGAACTGGTGAATAAGGAAATCAGGAATATGGAAGTAATTGAATTGGGGAAGAGGGGCAAAATTTGAATAAAAAAAACGTCAATTCATTGAACTGATTTCATGCTTTCTTAGTGATCGTAAACCTGAGTTTGTTTCGAGTAAAATATTCATGCTATTCAATCCAATAATTTTTCCGCTAATAACATAAGTGGATTCACTAGCTCGTTTTAATGAAAAATTCCTGGTGTCACCGATCGTGTATCCGGTATAGTCTTGCCAGGAGTCCGGAATACTCACTTTGTATATACCACCGTAATCTTTGTTACCAACCCGAATAAGACCGTCAGCATTAACATAAAATATAGTGGCATTTCTCCGGTTAATACTGACTACTCTTCCAGCATAGGCTTTGCCCTTTTCCAGTAAAAGAACAGGTTCATAATTTGACAAATCATCCTTTGACTTAACTGCAGAGGTAGCCAATATGTTTAGATAGTCATCCCCCATACTCATTTCATGTCCTGATTCAAGTTCGATCACATCGGCCACCAGTATAAGTTCAACTTTTGAAAAAGGGAATAAGTAGGTGGTTTTTCTATCCAGGGTTATATTTTGAAAAACCTGATTAGGCTTAAGCGGATACGATAGATACAAATTCCGTTTGGCATCGCTGAGGAGTGCGTCTTTTTTCAACCCTCCTATACCCAGAAAGTATTTTGCTTTTGCATACCCTACTGCAACATCTTCGTACCGGTAATTAATTTTAGTGTTGCCAAGCTGTGAACTTGTTATCATACCGGAATGAACAGCACACGATGAGGTTAAAAATACTACGCCAACAACTAGTCCAATTTTGGATACGGTAATCATACGGTAAATCTTTTTAAAAATAAAAGGGTCAACGCTACAGAGAGTTGACCCAAAGATGATTAAAATTAATTCATGTACTATACATACTGATTCAACATCACCGGCATTACGAGCATCAGAATATCTTCGCTCTTATCCTGGTCGATGGGCAGAATAACACCGGCCTTATTTGGGGCCGACATGTTTAGCTTTATTTGATCGGCATCAAGATTGGTAAGCATCTCCACCAAAAATTTGGCGTTGAATCCGATTTCAATGTCTTCTCCTTCATGATCACAGGAAAGTCTTTCGTTGGCTTCGTTGGAGAAATCGAGATCCTCTGCCGAAATCTGCAATTCACTTCCTGTAATTTTCAACCGCACCTGGTGGGTGGTTTTGTTGGCATAAATGGAGATACGCTTCAACGCACTTAGCAACTCTGTCCGTGCGATGGTCATTTTAATCGTGTTCTGTGTAGGGATTACATTTTCGTAATCCGGAAAGCGTTCATCTATCAATCGGCAGATCATGCGGATGTTACCAAACTTAAAGAAGGCATTCGCCAGGTTGAAGTCGATGGTAACAGGAGTGTTTTCTCCCGGCAGGGTTGCCTTCAACAAATTCAGCGCCTTGCGTGGAATAATGATGGCGCTTCCATTATCAGAATGGATATCCGTTCTGCGGTAACGCACCAGGCGATGACCATCGGTGGCAACAAACGTGGTATTCTTTTCGGCCAGGTTTACATACACCCCTGTCATGGCCGGGCGAAGTTCATCATTGCTGGTGGCGAAAATTGTATTGTTGACCGCGCGCGCCAGCACATCCGAAGAAATCTCTGCAGAGAAATCATTACTTACTGAAGGCACTTTGGGGAAATCCGTAGCATTTTCACCGGAAAGCTTGTAGCGACCGTTATCGGAAATGATTTCAATGCTGTAGGTTGATTCATCGATCGAAAATGTTACCGGCTGCTCGGGAAGGTTTTTAAGGGTTTCCAAAAGAATTCTAGCAGGAACAGCAATGTTACCGCGCTCCTTTGATTCCACTTGTAATTCGGTAATCATGGAGGTTTGAAGATCAGAAGCGGTTACTGTAAGGCCACCTTTTTCGAGTTCGAAAAGAAAATTCTCAAGTATGGGTACAACAGGGTTTGTTGTGATTACACCATTGATATTGGATAGCTGCTTCAGCAGGTAAGCAGAGTTAACAATGAACTTCATTCGTGGTTGTCGAT
>CAZCRJ010000612.1:0-2179 GCA_964501015.1 uncultured Roseivirgaceae bacterium
ACTTCAACAGACCTGCTTTTCATTGCATTTTCCTTAGACACCTGATATAGCCTAAGTGCCTTTTCATATTCTTCCCGGTCTTTATAGATATGCGCCATTTGGTTTTGGGCGATAGCAAGTAAGGATAGATTCCCTGTCTTTTCAGCTAATGATATTGCTTTCAGATGATATTCCAAGCCTTTGATATAATTTCCTGATAAACGATAACTATGACCAAAAAGACTCATCGCACTGGATTCATCAATCAGTTTTTTACTTTTTTGTGAAAGCTTGAGAAGTTTTTGACCTGTTTCCAGCGTTCGTACAGGATAATTTTCAACATCCGAATCATAAAGACTTACTATCAATTCGAATCGTTCATCATCATCTTTGGCAAGTTCGATTCGCCTTAAAATAGAATCCTGACGCTGGACTATTTCCTGACTGATGTCTGCCTGACCAAAGATGACATGTGTAACTACACAATAAAACAACACGAATTTAAATACTCTCATAAGCACACCTATTGGAACGTTAATTGAATGACAAACTCACTTCCCTCTCCTTCTTTCGTCTCCACCCTCAACTCTCCTCCATGCGCCTTCACGATATCGTAACTCAAACTCAATCCCAATCCTGTTCCCTGCCCCGTTGGTTTAGTGGTAAAGAACGGTTGAAAGATTTTTTCTTTTATATTTTCCGGAATACCATTTCCGTTATCTTTTACAGAAATTTGAATTGTGCTGCCTAGACTCTTGGTTGAAACAATTACTGTTGGTTCATAGTGAGACGTGAAAGGTGAGACGTGAGACGAATCACCTTTCACGCCTCCCGTTTCACTTTTAACTTTATCATTCACTGCATAAAAAGCATTGGTGATTAAATTCAATATTACTCTACCAATATCTTGCGGCACAATGTTGATCTTCCCAATGCTCTCATCAAAGTCAGTTTTCATTGAAGCATTGAACGATTTGTCTTTAGCACGCAAGCCATGATACGCCAATCGTAAATATTCATCGGCCAAAGCGTTGATATCAGTAGGCTCTTTAACACCACTGCTGCTACGGCTATGCTGCAACATGCCTTTAACAATACCATCGGCACGCTTACCATGATGAAGAATTTTTTCCAGATTACTAGCAATGTCATTCAGTAATTCGTCTTCCTCAGATTTAAGGCTTTCATCTTGTGCCTGCCTGTCCGGTAGGCAGGTCTTACGTCTTATGTCTTTGATCTCCTGAATCAACTCATTACTCACCTCAGAAAAGTTGTTGACAAAGTTTAACGGGTTTTGAATTTCATGGGCGATGCCAGCAGTTAGTTCACCAAGACTGGCCATTTTTTCGGATTGGATGAGTTGGGCTTGGGTAGATTTCAATTCTGCCAATGATTTTTCAAGAGCAGAATTGGTTTCTTCAATGGCCTTTCTTTTCTGCTCCAGTTCTTCTATGGTTTCCTCAAGCAGAATAGCTGTGGTGCGTTTTACTTTTTCGGTTCGGTCCAGCTTAAAGGCTGTTATTTCTAATTCCTTATCCGCATCCTTCAGCGATTTTAAAATTGTACTCTTCTGCTCAGCTGACAAACTTTGATCCTGCTGAATAATGGTTTCAATGTTTTGAAGATGTTTGTTCATCTATTTTTCTTTTAGTGCCACACAGCAGGTGGTGAGGTTGTGCATTTCAAGATTACCGCCAGCCATCCTGCCCAATTCCGCATAGGAAAACATGCCTGCCATCGGCACATTCCAGACCTGCTTTACCCCTTCCAGTTCAGCGTTCATCATGGGGCCGAATGAAAGTATCCTGCCTGCACAACTGAACACCACCAGTGCATCCGCCTCAGGCATTTCGGTCTCTTTAAGGTTTTGAACACCTTTAACAACCTTCTCCATCACATCCCAATCCGGAGGTAAAGAGAATCGGATTTTTGATCCTTGTGGCACTGTACCACTGGTGTAAAAAGAGTGGTCGGACCAGTCAACGACCAGGCCAGGACGCATGACCGGGTCACCTTTCTCACGCTGCAGTTGCAAGGGGAAATTGGCAGCGAGTTCTAATAATAGATCCTTGTTCTCAGGGGTGATATTTTCAAGTCCCCCATATTTTGTGGTGATATCAAGTGCCGGTTCGTTATCAATGGTGAACACATGATTTCCTTCGCTTTTCGTTACCGTTTTTTCCGTTCCCATGGCTTTCCA
>CAZCRJ010000613.1:0-2176 GCA_964501015.1 uncultured Roseivirgaceae bacterium
ACAATCAATTTCATAGGCACCCGCATGCAATTTATGTGAAAATGCAATTGGCTGCATAGGTGCATATTCCTGCTGAATTCCAATAGAATATAAACCATTGATCACGGCCTTAAAGCCCAGTGATCCAACAATAAACACAACAATAAAAATAAAGCCTGGACTGCGTGAGACTGAAGAAAGCGAATATGGTGACTGAACAATTTCCTTATCCTCCTCTGATAATTCCTTCTGTTCCAGGAAGCGTTTTAAAGCGGAAACCAGGAATACAAGAATTATTAATAGTAGGACCAAAATAAGCAACATCCCTACAAGGATAACATTGAGGTATTCAGCAGGAACTCCACTGCCAGCCTCGCCACCACCGGTAGCTGCTGGTACTGCAGCTACAGCCGGGCCCTTGTCCGTCTCAGCCTTAATGTAGGCCAGGATATCCATAATTTGTTCATCCTTAAGACCGGTGAAAGCCGTCATTTGGGTTTTCCCGTACTCATTATATATAGCATTGGCATATTCATCTCCACTGGCAATCAAAGCTGCGGAGTTTTTGATGAATGATTTTAGCCAATCAATGGAGGGGGCACGATCATAAACATTCGCTAATGCCGGTCCAACCAGCTTTTGGTGCACGCGATGACATGTTTTACAATTCGCATTGAATAGTGATTCCCCATTGGCTATTGCCTCTGGTGCAGTTGGAATCTCCTGTGCTTGTGCGAAAGTTAACGTGAAAAGTAAAACGAGAGTGCTGATGCTTCTGTAGAGTGTGGGCAAGGATACTTTTATCATGATAGGTTATAGTGTCCGAATTTTACATCAAGGTGCACAAATCTACTATGGGAAGTGGTTTTTTCAAATAAATTTTACGGAGGCTTAGAATTATTTGCGCTTGTTTTCTGCAGTCCTGAGCTGGAAATGAACGCTTAAAGGTGGTGTTGAAATAACATTATTTAGAATGAATTTAAACAATTCGTAAAGTATTCATAATGAATTATTTGGGTAAGAAGTATAAGCGTTACTGACGCCTCTAGTATCCAATAAACAAAGAAAGGATTGGCAATGCAGCCAATCCTTTCTCCTTAATACTTAATAAGAAATCGAATCTAATCCATTCTTGAACGCTGTCGAATAATTAATTCACAATAAGTTTAATAGTTTTCGTGTACTGTGCTGAGTTAACATGAATAAAATATATTCCATTACTCAAGTCACTAATATCGAATTCTATCTCCGTTCCTGAGATCAAATAATGCTGTTGAACAGATCGGCCGCGGGTATCTGTTAAATCAACTTTAACATTAGTCGAATTTTCCGGCAGACTAACACGAACCGAAGCGTGGGCAGGGTTAGGGTATACTGTAATTTTATCAGAAAGCGTTTCCCGCAACCCAACAATAACAACATCTACACAGGTTGAAACAGCCGTGCATCCGTTTTGTGTTACACGAACAGAATACGTTCCACTCTCCTGTGGCGTAAATGTTTTAGCTGTTGCCCCAGTAATATTGACATTCCCATTACAGTTAATCCACTGGTATGTTGCACCGTTAGCAGAAGCTGTAAGCGTATTTCCAGCCACACTAACACCTATATCTACAGATTTTATGGTGATGGTAAGTGAACTACATGATGTCTCTGGACCGCATCCTCCTTCACCACGGACAAAGTATGTTGTAGTGGTGTTAGGACTTACCTCAAAAACACCTGTGGTGTTAGAAGCAACTACTGTGCCTCCGCAACTGCCGGAATAGAGATACCAGGCTGTTGCTTCTCCAAGCGTGCCGTTTACTGTAAGTGTTGTTAAGGCACCGGAACAAATCTCAGTGGCCGAAGCCGTAACAGACGATATGGCCGGTTGCAAACATGCCGAAATCTCTATTCCGGATAGTTTAGCCTGGTGTATCACTGAAACCAATGAAATGGTGAGGTATCCATCTGTTACAGTAATGTTAAAGTTCTCCGTTACCGGGCGATTGGCACCACCTGCTTTCTCAATGATATCATATTCAAACAAGGTAGCCTGAGCATTTTCAAGTGAGACGGTGAAAACGCGCTGGCCGGGTAAGTCCCACAAAAGTTCAGCAAAATGCAGCCTTACGTTGTATGTTCCCGGACCTGGCATTGGAATTTCATAATTCACGGTGGTTCCACTTCGTTCTGTCTGATACAACTCGTCTTT
>CAZCRJ010000614.1:0-2173 GCA_964501015.1 uncultured Roseivirgaceae bacterium
CCCTCCTTCAATTCATCCGGCAGCAAAGCATCTGAAAAATTTTGAAAGGAAACCGGACGAACAAACCGTTTGATAGCATCTGTTCCAACAGCCGTAAATCGTGAATCGGTTGTTGCCGGAAACGGTCCGCCATGATTCATGGAAGGACAAACCTCTACTCCGGTTGGCACACCATTCAGAATGATGCGGCCGGCTTTTTCAACCAGGATGTTCAAAAGGTTTTTATGCTTGCTAACTTCCGCCTCATCCGCCATTATGGTAGTTGTTAATTGTCCGTGCACCCGGTTGATGACGCTGTGTAGCTCATCCAGGTTCTTGCATCGGATGATCAACGAAAAAGGACCAAACACTTCTTCGGCTAATGACGGGTTATTACAAAACTCATGTGCCGGAGCAGACGCAATGAGCGGTCGACCTTGTGCTGCATTACCTGTAGTCGCGGATTCTCCTTCAATCGTTACCCCTTTTTGCGCCAGAGCAAGGGCAAGTTTTTTTGTATAATTATCGGCTATACCCTGGTGCAACATGTTGCCGGGTAACGCTTTTTGAATTTCAGTGGCTAGACTTTTTATAAATCTATCAAGACCATCCCCTTCTACGGCAATGATTAATCCCGGGTTGGTACAGAACTGTCCGACACCGAGAGTAATGGAACCTGCCAGTTTTGAAGCGGTTGTTACTGCTTCCCGCGCCAATGTATCCGGTAAAAGAAGTACAGGATTGATACTGCTCATTTCTGCAAAAACCGGTATGGGCTCCGGCCGTTGATTGGCAATATCGAATAATGCTTTTCCACCAGCCAATGAACCGGTAAATCCTACTGCTTTTGTTAATGGATGTTTTACCAATGCTTGCCCTGCTTCAAAGCCCGCTCCATAAACATGTTGAAAAACACCTTTCGGCATACCTGTTTTTTCCATTGCCTTACGGATGGCTTCCGCAACCAGAGTCGATGTTTCAGGATGTGCAGGGTGAGCTTTTACAATCACCGTGCAACCGGCAGCTAAGGCTGATGCTGTATCACCACCAGCAGTTGAATACGCCAATGGAAAATTAGCGGCACCAAACACTACAACAGGACCGATTGGAATAAGCATTTTGCGGATATCCGGTTTCGGTGCAGGCATGCGGTCGGGTAATGCGGTATCAACGCGTGCATCAATCCATGATCCTTCTTCCAAAAGGTCGGCAAACATGCGGCAATGTGACGTTGTTCGTCCACGCTCGTTGATGATTCGGGCTTCCGGAAGGTTTGTCTCCTTCATAGCGGTTTGCACCAACTCGTTGCCAAGCGCTTCTATCTCATCGGCAATGGTGCGTAGAAATGTTGCTTTCTCCCAGAGAAATTTTTGTAGGAAAGAAACGCAATGTGTGATTCATTCAGCGCATCGTTTACTTCCGCAACAGTTGTATCAGTGTAGTTCATGGTCGCATTATTTATGATACTGGATGCTGGTCTCTAGAAACCAGTATCTAGTATCCAGTATCCAACTTAGGCCTGTTCTTTAATCCATCACGAATAATAGTGAGTATCCTTTCCCGCTCTTCACCAACCAGAGGTAATCGCGGAGCGCGAACATGCTCCGATCCAATACCGGCTTCCTGTTCGGCCAGCTTGATGTACTGGACCAGTTTAGAATGAATGTCTAACTCCAGCAACGGTAAAAACCACCGGTAGATTTTCAGAGCCTCATCTATTTTTCCTGCTTTCGTTAAGTTAAAAACCGCCACTGTTTCTTTTGGGAAAGCACATACCAGACCAGCCACCCAACCGTGTGCGCCCAGCATGAGTTCTTCCATGGCAATGGTATCCACTCCACACAGAATTTTAAATCGGTCGCCAAAGCGGTTGATCATTCGGGTAACGTTTGATACGTCACGTGTTGATTCCTTCACCGCTTGTATATTTTTATTTTCTACCAGATCATCAAACATTTCCAGTGTGACGTCAATTTTATAGTCTACTGGATTATTATAGATCATGATCGGTAATTTGCTGGATTCCGCTACCGCTTTAAAATAGGCAACAGTTTCACGGTGATCGGATTTATACCGCATGGGCGGAAGCATCATTAATCCGGTTGCCCCGTACTTTTCAGCTTCAATTGCCAGTTTAACTGCCTCGCGTGTGCTGCCTTCAGCAATGTTCATGATCACAGGAACTTTACCCGTT
>CAZCRJ010000615.1:0-2171 GCA_964501015.1 uncultured Roseivirgaceae bacterium
GTTTTCAAAAAAAACTTGTTCACCACTGATAATGGTGACCCCGGAAACCATATTCTTCACCTGATTCCTGAAAACTCAACACACACTACGAGCAGTAAAAATGAAGATGTTGGCAAATATTATTTCAGGGGTAAGGCTATTTTGAAAAGTACAGGGGAGCCAGTCCGGGATTCAACATTTATCACCTTTTATCTGAATGCTTATGATATGGTTTATGGTGTTTATACCCGGAAGGATGGAAATTTTACCTTTCCCTTGTTTCAGGATTTCGAAAACCAGGAAGTTTATTACACCATTAGCTATAAGAAAAGAATACTTACTGACGGCCAGGTCATCCTTGAAGATTTTCCTGTATCCAACATGCAAGAACGTGTTGAACTGAGTCAGGTGCCTGATGCCTATACGGATTACTGGATGTACAAGAAAACCATATTGTCATCATACCGATATTATTCCGTGAAAAAAGCTGCGCTGATAAATGCTGCCACTGAGAATTGGGTTGACTCGGATATTGAAATTGAATTGAAAAAATTTGAGCCCTTTTCAAGTGTGCCCGAAATGTTCATCAATATTGTTCCCATGGCCCGGTATCGGAAAACTAAAGACTCGGAAAACATTCGCGTATTTCTGGATAAGGATGCGATGTTTGCAGAACGCGATCCGGTGTTTATACTGGACGGTATTATGACGGATAACCTTTCATACGTGCTCAGCATTAAAGCTGATGCCATCAAAAGAATTGGAGTGATTCGAACCGAATCGATGCTGGCGCGTTTCGGAGACTTGGGTAAAAATGGAATTATTGTTATTGAAACAAATATCCCTAACCATACAGCATTGTGGCAGCGTACTCAGAACAGTTTGTATATCAAAGGAATCACAAAACCATTGCCGCTTGCCAGCAAGACCTACACTGCCGTAACTGCTGCTTCCCGCATTCCCGACTTGCGCTCCTGTCTGTATTGGAATCCCATGCTTCATCCGGCTACAACCGAATCAACCGCCTTCACATTCTTTACCAGTGACGATACAGGAGAATTCGTAATTCATGTTGAAGGTCTTTTGCACAACGGAGGTATTATTCGTACACATAAAACTTTCAGCGTAACCGCTCCGCAGGAATAACTGAAAAATTCAATCAAAAAAACTGTAGTGCTGTACGGTAAGCCTACTTAAAAGGTATAGGTTACACCCGGTGTAATGCAACTATCAAGGGGTACATCAGCAGCATCAGCAGGGACTGTTTGTTCCGGAGAAAATAATGACAGGCCGATTTTTTGTGTGGAGGAAGGGCACTTTAGTAAAAATCGATCATAGTACCCCTTTCCATAGCCTACCCTGTTGCCTTTCACATCAAAGGCAAGCAAAGGCACTAGCACCAAATCAATTTTCTCATAAGGTGTTGGAACACCTTGTGCAGGTTCTGCAATACCCCATGAGTTTGTTTTCAGCTGATGAAGACCCTCAAAATAAATATTCTCCAATTCATCGGTAGTAGAATTAACACGGGGTAGTGAAAGCCTGATGGTTGGAAATTCTCTTCGAATTCTATCAATGATTAACCAGGTATCAGGCTCGCGTTTTTTTGTAAGCGGAAGAAAGCAATGAACAACCTTGCAAAATGATAACTCAACATGTGCAAAAAAATTCTCACATAGCTGATGGTTAAGGGACAGGTATTCCCCTTCACTTAGTGCTTCACGCTTCTCATGGTATACCTTTCGCAACTCCTGCTTGGTCATGGGTAACGTAATACGGTAAACGAAAAATCAAAGGGATCTAACAGGTGAAGAAGTTTCGCTATGAACTGCGGGTCCTGCTGGTAAAAATTCAGAAAATTTTCTGATCGCTCCTGTAAACTGCCATTCGGAAAAAGTGTGTCTTTCACTGCTTCAATTTGTTGCAACCTGTCGGATTGAAGTCGCTTTTCGGCTTTAAGCAACTTGAGTTCGATTTTTTCCAGGCTTTTGATGGCTCGTTTCGTTTCAGCGCCTACCAAGGGGCCAAGCGTTAGGTCAATTGAGGCTGCGTTCTCTTGTATCTTTTTAAAGTGACTGGTGATACACTCCTTTTCATGCTCAAGCTTAAGGTTCTTATCAGTAAAATTTAGCACAGCATGCGTAAACAATTGCTCTTTGTCTTTGAAAAAGTCCGTCATCTCCAGCTTTGTT
>CAZCRJ010000616.1:0-2171 GCA_964501015.1 uncultured Roseivirgaceae bacterium
TTAAGGACTCTCACCTCAAAGAACAATGACGTGCATGGCGCACAAATAAAAGCCCTGATGCCGAATGACATCAGGGCTTCTTTCAATTCCCTACTAATACCTTACTAATTATTTCTTCAAGATAGAAATCGGGAAGTCATTACCCGTTGTATAGAAGGTCGGATACTGAGCCTGTCCACTATATTGCTGAGTTAACTCCGGCACACGTTCGTCCATATACATTTTAATTTCATTTACGGTCACCTTGCCATCACCATTGTCAGCTTTACCATCCATTGCTTCCAGCAGTGCGTAGGTAAATACACCATGGCGAAGTTCTTCAAATTCGGTAGCAAACTGTTTGGATCCGCTTGAAGCCATAATCACCACACCTGAACTGCGGGCCAGTTGTACAATTGCCTTTTCATCAGAAGCTGCTGCCCTGACATTCATCGTTTTCAATGCACCTCCCGAATGGCACGCATCCATCAGGACGAGTTGTTTCTGTGCCTTTACCTGGGCAAGGTGATCCTTTATTTCGGTGAAGGAAATACCCTTGGCTTCAAGTTGGGCCGCATCGCCATATAGTTTGGTTACGTTAGTAGGCACCAGGTAATATTCATTATCCTGTTCTTCATTTAACGTACCGTGACCTGCATAGTAGAACACAAACACATCTTCCGGCTTGGCGCTGGCAATTATTGATCGGAAACTTTTCATGATGTTATCACGGGTAGCATCGGTATCATAAATTTCTGTTTTATGTATCATCTTGAAAATGCCGTCTCCGTGATCAATAATTTTTTCCGTAAAGGACTTCGCATCTGCCTGAGCGTAATTCAGGTTGTAGGATGCATTCTGATACGTATTGATCCCTACTGACAGCACATATAAGGAAGATGTTGCAATGGCATGCCCCGTGTATTGAATGGTAAAGACATCGGGACGCGATTCTACTTTATATAAATTGACCACTTTCACTTTAAATTCATTTTCTTCGTTGGTCATCTCAACCGTATACGTGCGGTGAACTTTATCGCCTTCTCCCTTTGTCTCAATCGTTGTGTCACGGATGATCAGTTTATCATTCTGGA
Organism: uncultured Roseivirgaceae bacterium; assembly: GCA_964501015.1. GTDB lineage: Bacteria > Bacteroidota > Bacteroidia > Cytophagales > Cyclobacteriaceae > UBA2336. The sequence continues at coordinate 1,074 of CAZCRJ010000616.1, forward strand.
ATATACTTACTTCCTTCACTCCACCGCCACCATCATAGATTTCAACATTCAATGGCAACGTACGGGATTGCGTCACAAATTTTCCATTTGAATAGTGGAGGTCGCTCGAGGCCGTCATAGTAGCGTACCCATCAAACAAGCCTGCTGAAGGGCGGTTTAATTTGCCAAGATCAAAAATACGTTCACCCGTTTCACGCAGAATTTCTTCTACGCGCTGACCCTGCACAACACTGCGCATCATTTCTTTGGGACGGTATAAAATTTCAAAATACTGCTCTGCATCATAGAAGTCTGCGAGCTGTTCAATACCCTTATTAATGTGCCAGCCAAAATATTGACTGCCGGCCGAGGAACAACTGAAATACCCGCGGGGACTCCAGCATACCCATTCATTATCTTCGGCCATAAACAATGTTGAAAATGGAATCAAAATCTCACCCAATGCTTTATAGGTAAGTTCAATTTCCTTTACCGTCTTCTGATTATTTGCCTTTAAAAACCTTATCATATCTTCCCAAGCTCTTTTGGAGGGTTCATAGGTTAGCGAATCTACCGGGAGGGAACTGAAATAGCGAGACCAGTCTTCACCTTCAAAAACGGAACGCATGCTCATGGCAAATCCGGTTTCTGATAATTTCCATAAAATGATTGCCTGGTCTTCTCCACCGGAGGCCAGGTAACGACCATCCTTACTCACGGCAATGGAACGAACCGATCCGGTGTGGCCGATAAATTCTTTTAATAAATACCCATTCTTGTCGAACATCTTAAGAGAAAAATCACTTGCAACCACCACGTTTCCATCCGGTAAAGAAAGGAAATCCAGAATCCTACCATCAATACCTTCATCGGTTTGAATGGTCTTGCCCTTGGAAAGGGTAAGCGTTGTGACTCCGGTTTGCACCACACTTGATGGTGGACGAACTACAGGAGCGCGTGATGGGTTTCGGTTAACCGTGAAGTAATTGAAATTAAAACTACTGGTATATACCGGCCTGTTTATTTCACTAAACGTTCGGGAAACAAAAAGTTCTAGATCATCACCAAATGCCAGATGATAGATCGGTGTTCCCTTTCCCTTAATTTTTTTAATCACCA
>CAZCRJ010000617.1:0-2166 GCA_964501015.1 uncultured Roseivirgaceae bacterium
CTGAACATTGGAGGTATGGGTACGCAGCAGCATATCCGGATTTTTTTCAATAAAGAATGTGTCCTGCATTTCGCGGGCAGGGTGGTTTTCCGGGAAATTCAACGCGGAGAAATTATGCCAGTCATCTTCAATTTCAGGCCCATCGGCAACAGTAAATCCAAGACGTTCAAATATCTCGATAATCCGGTTACGGGTAAGGGTTAACGGGTGCTGGTTGCCAACCGTTTGTGTCAACGGGGGCAGCGTTAAATCAAGGTCAATGGAAGATGTGGAGGATTGTTCTAGTGCCTCGCTGAGGGATACCAGTTTTCGTTCCGCTGCCTGCTTTACTTCATTGAGAATTTTCCCGACATTCTTTTTTTGCTCGGGAGGCATTTTTTTCATCTCATCAAACAATTCGCTGATCACTCCTTTTTTACTGATATAGGTTAGACGGAATTGTTCAATACCTTGTTTATCGGTGGCGGTGTACCCTTCTACTTCTTGCGCTATTTTCTGTATGCGATCTTCCATTGCGTATTTTCAGAATCACAAAAGTACACTTTTATCAATCATGTGGGTATGGTTTTAGCCCCCTTTACAGGTAATAAACCAGTCGGCAGTAAGGCTAGGTCATGTTAAAATAGTGCCTTATAGATTGAATGATGTACAGAATGTCATCATTCGTTAGCTCAGGGTATACAGGAAGTGACAATACCTGATGCTGAAGCATGGCGGTTACCGGAAAATGTGATTCAGTATGGTGAAGGTCAGTATAGGCCTGGGTGAAGGGCAATCCCTCCGGATAATGTATCATCGTCTGGATTCCATGCGTAGCCAGGTACTTCATCAGCGAGTCGCGATACGGAGTGCGTATGCAAAAGATGTGATACGTGTGGGTTGTTGATTCCCGCTCTTCGGGAAGAATAAGATGATCAATAGCAGCTAGTTCGTTTCTGTACAGGGAAGCAATTTCTCTTCGCCTCGAATTCCAACGATCAAGGTGTTTCAGTTTGACAGAAAGTATTGCCGCCTGCAGCGTATCCAAACGGCTGTTCATTCCTTCAATAACATGATCATGTTTTAGCAGTGCACCATGATTGGTCAACCGTCTCATTTTTTCGGCCAGTTCCAGTGATGCTGTCAGGATGCAGCCCGCATCACCATAGGCACCAAGATTTTTTGTCGGGTAGAAACTGAAGGCGGAGGCTATGCCCCATGTTCCGACTGGTATTTCATTATCCAGTGTTCGATGTGCCTGCGCACAATCTTCAATAAGATGAATGGTATAGTTATCACAAATCTTTTTAAGTCTTTCAACGGGTGCTGCCTGACCAAATAAATGAACAGCGATAACTGCTTTTGTTTTCGGTGTGATTTTTCTTTCAACGTCATTAGGGTCCAGCGTATAGTGCTGGTCGTGCACATCGCAAAACACAACACGCGCACCAGTTAGAGAAATTATTTCAGCCGAAGGGATGCATCCGAATGCTGGAGTAATCACTTCATCACCAGGGCCGATGTTCAGGGCTTTGAGAATGATGAACAGGGCATCGGTTCCATTGCCGGTGCTGATACATTGTGTGCCTGTGTAATACCTTGCAAAATCAGTTTCAAATGAACGGACGATATCCCCACCAATAAACTGACTGTTTTCAAAAACTGATTGGATGGCCCGGTCAATTTCAGACCGGATAGTTTCATATTGTAAGCGAAGGTTAACGAATTGAATTTGCACAGGAGTAATTAGTGCTTTTTTTGAAGCTTGAGTTCCCAGGCCCATGCATGTTTCAGCGCATCCTCCATCGTATATTTTGCCGACCAGTTGAATGCGGCATTCACCTTGGCGGGATTGGCATATACTTTCTCAATATCCCCTGCCCGTCTTGGTCCGATTACAAATGGTAGTTTAACACCTGTTGTACGGATAAAGGTATTGACCAACTCCAGAACCGATGCGCCTTTTCCTGTACCAACATTAAACACATCATACAATTTGGTGTGCTTGTTGTGCATTAAATACTCCAGTGCTTTAACGTGTACATCGGCCAGGTCTACAACGTGTATGAAATCACGGATACATGATCCGTCCGGTGTAGAGTAGTCGTTGCCAAACACGGTAAGTTTTGGTCTGATTCCAGCGGACGTTTGGGTAATAAAGGGGACAAGGTTGTTGGTTGTACCGAT
>CAZCRJ010000618.1:0-2165 GCA_964501015.1 uncultured Roseivirgaceae bacterium
AATCTATAATTTATTAGCCCTTTGTATGCAATCCATTGAAGTGGCGCCCAGCCGTTTGGTGCATCCCACTGTTGGCCACTGTGGATTAGCGTAGTCGTTAACCCGCCAGGTTTTAAAAATCTTTCTTTTAGAATTTGCTCAACGGCAGATGCTTGCGTGAATTCAGCTATTTCAAAAAATAACGGAAATACTCCTGCTAAGGTCAGTTGTTCTTTTTGTTGTTGCCGAACAAAATCATAGTCAGCGAAAAAGGATTCCGCTTCATTCCAACAGAATTTTTGAAGAGCAACTTTACGCCTTTCGGAATATGAAAAATACTGTTCGGATTTTAACTTGTTTCCTGCTTGTTTACACGCTTTTGACAGAACAAGTTCAAGATTATACAGTAAACAATTTAGATCAACGGGAATTATTTCAGTTGTATGAATAGACCCAAAGGATTTAACGTCACGAAACCACCGGCAACTAAAATCCCATCCTGACTCAGCGGCTGCACGCAAATGACGGTAAAGCACTTCTGGCTTGTGTTCTGATTGATGTGCCAACTCAACATCTTCTTTGAAAGATTCCGGACGTGGAGTATCATGTTCATCCCAGTACCGGTTGAGGATAGCGCCATCCGATAAGCGAACCACACGCTTGTGAGCGATATGATTTTTCGACAAGGAGCCGATCCCATCTATCCAGAACGCGTATTCTTTTTCAAGCTGAGGTAAATAGCGCGAAAGTGCATCCTCTTCATAGGTATGGAGCAGGCTTACCATCAAGGAGAAAAAGGGCGGCTGTGAACGTCCGATAAAATAGGTTCGGTTGCCATTTGGGATATATCCGATTGTGTCAATTAGAAAAGCAAAATTATCTGCCATATTTCGGATCATTTCAATCCGGCTGGAAACCGCTAATCCAAGCATGGTGAAATAACTATCCCAATAATAAATTTCACGGAAGCGTCCACCTGGTACTATGTAGGGATGAGGTAATGGGATAAGTGATCCCCCGGCATCATCAGGCGTTCGGGTTAATACATCCCATAAACTTTCTACATGCTCACGTGCGGTTTTTGAAAGATCACTTGAATATGAAGCAGCATAGGAAGCGGGTAATGCGAAATTTTCATGTACAAATTTGACAAGATCAAATCCTGGTAAATTCTTTTCATGTTCATAGCTGATCAGTATTGCTTCCGGTGTACGTAGCGGTATGCAATCCGGAAACAATTTTCCATCTCCGAGGATATTTTGTGTCTGAACAGCCTCAAACAATAGACCAAGCTCATGGATTTGTTTTGGCATCTTAATGTCCTCCGGTTGATGTAAATGCTATACTTGCTTCGGATTTTTTCTGAAGCCGATTAAAGAAGAAAAGACTCGTTAATAAAATCGTAATTGGGACTAGCGAAAAATAGAAGGCCGTTTGACCATCATACGCTTCAAAAATATGACCTGTAATTATGGATCCGCTGGTTCCGCCAAGGGCTGAAAAGATTACAATTAATCCAGACATAGGGCCATGCTGTCGTACTGGCAGTGAACTAAGAATGACAGAATTAATTGCAGGGTAAATAGGGGCCAGGAATAATCCGATGATGGGGAAAACGAATGCCCCCAGGGGTGCGTTATTCCAGCCGGTAACATCACGTCCCGAACCAGACTGCGCCAGAGGAATGGCTACTAACACCAAGGCTGCTGCAGCCAGTAAACAAATTGCCAATACATTGAACCAATGTATTTTGCGTAACGCTAAACCGGCCGTAAACCTCCCTAAAGCGGTTGATGCAGCAAGAATACTTGCCATTTGAATACTCAGCGTGGTAGGCAGGTTTAATACTTTATTGTTAAAAGTCGGCAACCAACTCATAATGCTTTGCTCGATCAGTACATACGTAAATGCGCTGATAATGAAAACTAACACCAGGGGTTTGATGGCCAACTTAAGCATGTCGGCAAAATCTGTTAGAAATGGTTTTGATTCTGACACCTGAACCGATGATTCATCCAGGGAAGTGGTAATCAGCAGAAGAAAAGCAACTGCAGTTATCCCGGCTAGCAAATAATAAACATTTAACCAGTTTGATGATTGCGGATTAGCGTCATCTACAAAAGCACTAAAAATGAAGTAGCCTGTAAGGATGCCCACCATGAAAAACGATTCAATAAAATTCATGA